>CAYUBZ010000022.1:0-17098 GCA_964443205.1 uncultured Hyphomicrobium sp.
CAGATCGGCAAGCGTTTCGGGGCGTTCCCGGCCGAGAAGGCGGCCGTGCTGCGCGCCCAGCGGCTCGATGCCGTCGACCGGGTGGCCGAGGCCGCGCGGGGAGCGGGGGCGTCGGCCGTCCTGGTCGCCGGCGACGTGTTCGACTCCGAGACGGTGTCGGACGCGTTGGCCGGCACGCTGCTGTCCCGGCTCAAGGCCTACCCCAAGCTTGCCTGGCATCTGTTGCCCGGCAACCATGACCCCGCGCGCGCCGGCGGCGTGTGGGAGGCGATCGTGGCGGGCGGTTTGCCGGCGAACGTGCATGTCCACACGAGCCCGACGCTTGTAGAGCTTGCAGCGGGCGTCGTGCTGCTGCCGGCCCCGCTCACCGCCAAGAGCACGAGCCGCGACCCGACCGCGTGGATGGAGGATGCCGTCTCCCCCGCAGGCACCGTGCGTATCGGCCTTGCCCATGGCTCGGTGCAGGGCTTCGGGAGCGACGGCGACGCGGACGTGCCGATCGATCCGGCGCGCGTGAAATCCGCAGGCCTTGCCTACCTGGCGCTCGGCGACTGGCACGGCACGACCCAGATTTCGGAGCGCGTCTGGTATTCCGGCACGCCCGAGCCCGACAGCTTCCCCGACAACGAGCCGGGCTACGCGCTCGCCGTGCACATCAAGGGCCCGAGCGCGGCGCCGAAGGTCGAGCGCGTGCGAACGGCGCATTTCACCTGGGCGCGCCGCCGCCAAACGGTGGAGGGCGCGGCGGGTCTCGATGCGATCGAGGCCGAGGTCGGGGGGCTCGGCAGCGCCGCCTCGCGCTGGTTGATCGGCCTGAAGCTCGAAGGGCTGGTGACGCTTGCCGAGTTTGCACAGATCGAGGCGCGCCTTGCCAAGCTCGCGACCGGGCTCTTTCACCTGGAGCCCGATCTTTCCGGCTTGCACACCGAGGCTGCGGCGTCTGATCTCGAGGCGCTGAGCTCCGGCGTGCTGGGCACCGTTGCCGAGCGCCTCAAGGCGAAGGCGGAGGGCGGCGGCGAGGAAGCCGCGGTCGCGGCCCGCGCCTTGCGCAAGCTCTTCGCGTTGGCGCGGCGCGCCGAGGCGGGAAGCGGCTCATGAAGATCCGGGCAATCCGTCTCAAGGAGGTCGGCCGCTTCCGCGAACCGATCGCGCTCGAAGGATTGTCGGGCGGGCTCGACGTGCTCGCCGGGCCCAACGAGCTCGGCAAGACGACGATCCTCAAGGCGGTCAAGCTGGCGCTGTTCGAGCAGCACAAGTCCAAGGCGAAAAAGCTCGAAACGTTCCGCCCCTATGCGGGCGGCGCGCCGCTGGTCGAGGTCGACTTCGAGGTCGACGGTAAGCCGTGGCGCATCCGCAAGCAGTTTCTGGCGGCGCCTGCGGCCGAGCTGAAGGACTTGCGCTCCGGTGCCGTGGCGCGCGGCGGCGATGCGGAGACGCAGCTTGCCGAGCTCTTGTCGGGTGCGGGCCGCTTCGCGCTGCTGTGGGTCGACCAGGGCGCGCCGCTGGCGCCCGTCAACCCGGCGGCGATGGCCGGTGGCTCGCTCATGACCGCGGTCGAGGACGAGGTGGAGAGCGTGGCGGACGGCGGAACGGCCCGCGACGTTCAAGCGCGGGTGCGCGACGCGCTGGCTCTGCTCGTCACCAGCCACCATCCGCCCCGGCCGACGGGGCGCTACAAGCAGATGCTGGACGAGCGGGACTCTTTGCGGACGCAGCGCGACGAGGCTCAGAGCCGCCTCGCCCGCGCTGAAGAACGGCTCGACCGGCTGCAGCAGATTCGCGAGGAGGCGGCGCGGCTGTCCGACCCGGCGGTGGCGTCGCAACGCGCCGAGGCGGCGGCGGCAGCGGCCCGAGCCTTCGAGGAGGCGCGCGCGGCACGTGACAAGTGCCGCCTCGCCGAGGAGGGTCTGCACACGCAAGAGGAGAGGTTTGCAGCGCTCAAGGGAACGCTGGAGAGTATCGACGGGCAGATCGCCGACCTCGCCAAGCTGGAGGAGGCAGCAGCCCACGACGGGCCGCTGCTTGAGGAGCTGCAGCGCCGTGTCACCGACGGCGAGGCGCGTGTGGGCGAGGACCGCCGTCGCCGCGACGAGATCAAAGCCGCGCTTGCCGCGGCCGAGCAGGAGCGCAAGGCGCTCGCGTGTGCGGCCCGGCTGCGGGAGGTGACGGAGCGCCTCGCAGGCGCACGCGCGGCGATGGCCGAGCATACGACTTTGACGACTGCACTCGCCGCCAACGGTGCCGACGACGGCGTCCTCTCGGCTGTACGGCGCCAGGCGCAGAGCGTCGCGACCATTGCCGCACGCCTTTCCGCAGCGGCACCCACGGTCTCGATTGCTTATGCGCGCGGCGGCGCCGGCAAGATCAAGGTCGGTGGGCGTCCGCTCGCCGACGGCGAGACGCTCAACCCAACGCGGCCGCTCGCCATCGAGATCGCGGGCGTCGGTATCCTGACGGTGGCGCCGGGCCGCTCCGAGAGCATGGGCGAGGACGAGGCCGACCTCACCGCGCACAAGACGCAGCTGAGCGAGCTGCTGGGGCGGATCGGAGCCGCCTCTCCGGACGAGGCCGAAGAGCGCGCCAGCGAGCGCCGCGCGCTGCAAGGCAAGCTCGCCGAGGCGGGCGCGCATCTCAAGGCACTGGCGCCGGATGGTCTGGAGCGGCTGGAGCGGACGCATGCCGAGCTCGCCGCGCTCGCGGCAGCGTCGAGCGCCAAGGGAGACGTTGGGTCGCAAGACGAGCTGGAAGTTCGCGCGCACGACCTCATGGAGGACCTGGCCGCGGCGGAAGAGCGGCTGGCCGAGATGGAGCGCACGCGCACGCAGGCGCTCGTGGAGTTGGAGCGGCTGCGCACGCGCACCGGCGAGCGGCGCACGCGCATCGAGGCTCTCGTGGCCAATCTCGGGGACACTGCGGTGCGCACCGCCAAGCGGAGCAAAGCGGCGGCGGCTGCTGCCGATGCCGAGGCCACGCTCAACCGCGCGGTACGTGATCTCGCGGCTTGGCGCGAGGCGGCACCCGATGAATCCCGCTTTGCCGCGCTGCACGGCGCGGCCGCGGCGGCGGAAGGCGTGCGGTTGCAGGCCGAGCAGGCGCTGATCGACCTGCGCCGCACCGAGGCCGGCATCGAGGGCGAGCTGAAATCGGACCGCGCCGAGGACGTCGAGTCGCGGGTCTCCGAGCTGGAGGAGGCCTGCGCCGTCGCGCAAGCGCGCGTCTCGGACCTCGAGGACGAGATCGGCGCGCTGCAGCTCTTGAAGCGCGAGCTGGACGCGGCGGCCGGCGAGACGCGCGAGCGTTTCGCCAAGCCCGTCATGGACCGGCTCGGCCCCTACCTGGCGCTGGTCTTTCCCGACGCGCGCGCAAGCTTCGGCGACGGCCTGGCGCTGCGCGCGCTGCGCCGCGGTGGCGCGGACGAGCAGCTGTTGAGCTTGAGCGAAGGCACGCAGGAGCAGCTGGCGGTGCTCGTGCGCCTAGGCTTCGGGCGGCTGTTGGCCGAGACCGGCACGCCGGCACCGCTCATCCTCGACGATGCGCTCGTCTATGCCGATGATTCGCGCATCGAGCGGATGTTCGAGGCGCTGAAGCTGGCAGCGTTGAGCCACCAGGTGCTGGTGCTCACCTGCCGCGAGCGCACGTTCGCGAGCCTTGGCGGCCATCGCATCGCGATCGGCGCCTGGAACCCCGGCTGAGCGGGGATGGCTGCGAAAGAAGGAAACTTGCGGCTTGAAAGGCGCCCCGGAGCCCGCACCGTGCAAGCTCCGGGCATGCTCTGCTGCGTTACTCGTGCTCGCTGCCCGAGCCGTTCATCGCAGGAATTTCGGGTTTGGGGACGCCGGCCATCGGGTCGTCGGAGCGGCGCGACTTGCCCTCGAAGAAGGCGCCCTGCTCGATGGCAAGCGCCTGATGGTAGATGTCGCCCTCCACGTGGCTGGAGGATTGGAGCATCACGCGCTTGCCGCGAACCGAGCCTGCGACGTGGCCGCGCACGACGATCTCCTCGGCGACGATGCCGCCGGTGATGCGCGCCTTTTCTCCGATCACGACATACGTGCCGTGGATGTCGCCCTGCACTTCGCCGTCGACCTGGACCTCGCCCTTCGAGGTGAGGTTGCCGTTGATCATCAGATCGGGCCCGATGACGGAGGGCGTGTTCCGCTCGCTGCTGCCGCGCGCCAGCCCCAACGGGCGGGCGCCAGGGCTTGATGGGGTCGTCGGCGACAAGCTAGGGCCCCCCTTGGGCGGTTCCGACTCGGATCTCTTCAAGTTGGGCAACATGAGCTTCCACCTCCGCTCTCACGCGACAAACGCAACGATCTCGTTGTTTTTGATAATACGACATCGTGGCAACATTCGTCGCCGGATGCTCCCCCCATGGGGACCCCCTAGCACGTTTCCGGGCGAGGGTCACGGGGCCGGAGGTCGCGCGCATGCCCATTCTGTGGGCAGACTAGGCTTTGAGCGCGCGGACGGCCGCCAGAACCTCCTCGGCGTGCCCCGGCACCTTAACCTTGTGCCAGCTTTTTGCGATCTTGCCGGCGCCGTCCACCAGAAACGTGGAGCGCTCGATGCCCATGTATTTTCTCCCGTACATGGACTTTTCCACCCAAACGCCATAGGCCTCCGCCGCCGAGCGCGCTTCGTCTGCCAGCAGGCGGACACCGAGGCCGTACTTCTCCTGGAACTTGGCATGGCTTTGCGGGCTGTCGGGCGAGATGCCGACCACCTCGGCGCCGGCCCGCTTGAAGTCGTCGACGAGGCAGGTGAAGCCCTTGGCCTCCGCCGTGCACCCTGAGGTGTCGTCCTTGGGATAGAAGTAGACGACGACGGGATGCCCCTTGAGGCGCGACAGCCGGACGGTCTTGCCGTCGGCATCGGGAAGCTCGAAATCGGGCGCCTTCATGCCGTCCTCGACCATGGGTGAGATGCCTTTCTTTTGTCGCTTTTCCCCGTGCACGTGGGCGTTATCGCACGGTCCACTCCGAGTAATGCGTCGGGAGGCTTAGCCGCGCGGGCAAGCCCGCGCAAGAGAGCAATCCGCCATGTCCATCGTGGGGCGGGAGGGTGAGCTCGAGCGCCGGGCCGGACTGTCAGCCGGGCGGCAATGTCCCAACGAGGACGAACAGCTCGCATCACGAAGCGGGGGGCCCATGGAATACGTCTGCTGTCACGTCGGTTTGCGTCGGGACTAGTGCTCGAAAACGGTCGAGGGGCTGGTTTGCAAACGACAGGAAGACCAAGAAACGGGGCCAGATTGGCACCTGCGCCCAACGGAGAGCAGGAGTCGACGTCCGGTCAGCGGTTGGCGATGGCGGCT
Organism: uncultured Hyphomicrobium sp.; assembly: GCA_964443205.1. Classification (GTDB taxonomy): domain Bacteria; phylum Pseudomonadota; class Alphaproteobacteria; order Rhizobiales; family Hyphomicrobiaceae; genus Hyphomicrobium_A. The sequence goes on from CAYUBZ010000022.1 coordinate 5,318, forward strand.
CTGGCCTGCGACCGCGTTCTGCACGGGCTGGGGAGGTCGGTCTTTATTCTCGCGCCCGTGCTGATGCTGTCGTTGCTCATCTTGGGCCTCGGCTACGTGCGGTTGCGCCACGGTCCCGTCTCCCTGGAGTTTCTCATTAAGCCAATTGAGCGCGGCATCAACGCCGAGCTCGAGGGCAACCGCGTCGACATCGATGACGTGGTGGTGAGCCTGTCTGGAAAGGGTGGGCTCGAGTTCCGGCTGCGCAACCTGCGCATGCACGAGCCGGACGGCGACGTGGTGGCGTCCGCCCCGCTGGCAGCCGTCGAGCTCAGCACGGCGGCGTTGTGGTCGGCGCGCATCGTACCGGCCAGCGTCGAGCTGATCGAGCCGCGGCTTTTTCTCTACTACTCGGATGATGGTGGACTGTCGCTGAGCTTCTCCAAACCTTTGGAGGGTGAGGAGGGCGCGTCAACCGGTGCGGGCGAGCCGCTCCCGGTGCCGCCGGCGCCCGTTGCGGCCCAACGCCCCAAGCCGGCGCCGAGCCCGCCGCAGTCTGCCGGGCCGTTGAAGCGGATCGACCTGGCGCGGGTGGTGACGGACATGTCGGCGCGGGCCCGCAAGCGGCTCGGCGCGAGCTCCCACCTCAAGGCGTTCGGCTTGCGCAACGCCACCGTCGTGCTCGAGTATGCCGGCCGGTCGACGGAGTGGCGCGTGCCGGCGCTGGCTGTCGAGCTGATGCATGCCAGGAACCGCAGCGTCATTTCGGGGCGGGCCACCATCGCTTCGGGAGGGCGGCCATGGGAGCTGACGTTCGAGACCGACGAGTTGGAACGAGAGCGCACCCTAAGTCTCAAGACATCCATTCGGGATCTGGTTCCGCGCAGCCTCGCACCGGCCGTGCCGCAGCTCAGCCTGCTGCAAGGCTTCGACATGCCCGTTGCCGGCCACGCGACGCTCAAGCTGTCGAGCGACGGCGACATCCGCGCCGCGACGCTCGCCCTGGAGATCGGGCAAGGCAGCTTGCGGCTTCCCGCCCTTCCCGAGGCGCCTCTGGCGGTTGACGGCGGGTCCTTGAACATCGCCTACGACGGGGCGGCGCAGCGGGTCGTACTGTCCCCGTCGACGCTGCGCTGGCGCGGCAGCCGCATCACGCTGTCGGGCGCGCTGCAGAGCGAGGGCGGAGCAAGCGAGCATCCGGCCTGGAACTATCAGCTCAGCGCCAGCGAGGGGGTCTTTGCCGCAGAAGAGTTCTCCGTCCCGCCGGTCGCCCTCGACTCGTGGCACGCCAAGGGGCGCATCTTGCCCAACCGGGGCGAGATCGAGCTTGCGGATTTCAATCTGAAGGCCGGCGGCGCCGAGATCAGTTTGAAGGGCGACCTCGTGGCCGGCGTGGAGCCGGCCAGCACGCGGCTCGAAGGCACGCTCAGTCCGATGCCGCTGGCGACGCTCAAGGCGTTGTGGCCCAAGGCGATCGCGCCGGGTGCGCGCGACTGGGTCGGCGAGCGGGTGACACGCGCCGACATTCTGGGCGGCGCGTTTCACTTCGTGAGCGGAACCGACCTCGATCCTGCCAAAGCGGGGACCGACTCCAGCCAGCATCGACTGTCGTTTGCCTTGGATGCGGCGAATTTGGAGATGCGCGTGGTCGAGGGCATGCCTCCTGTCGTCGCCCCTCGCGCTCTGACGCGGATCCAGAACGACGACCTGGAGATCACCATTCCCGAGGCCGCCATTCAACTGGCACCGGATCGTTTGCTGCCGTTGAAGGCCGGCGTGTTCACTGCAGGCGATATCATGGGCGAAACGCCGATCGGCGAGATCGTGTTCGGGTCGGAGTCGACGCTGGGCATGGTGCTGGAGGTGCTCGAGCGCTCGCCGTTGACCGTGCTGGAGGAGGCCGGGCTGCCGCGCGAGGGTCTGGAAGGCAAGGTCGACGGGCAGTTCAAGGTCACGCTGCCGCTGCTGGCCGACTTGCCTGCGAGCGCCATCAAGGTCGAGGGCAAGGCGCGCGTCAGCGATGGGCGCGCCAAGGCGTTGCTGGGTCCCTACAAAGTGGAAGACGCGGCCATCGACCTCGACATTACGGAGAAGGCCGCCGACGCCAGCGGCGAGATGCTGATCAACGGCGTGCTGGCCAAGCTCAGCTGGCAGCGGATTTTCGATGCACCCCTCGACAAGCAGCCGCCCTTGCGGATCACCGCGACGCTCGACAACACCGACCGCAACCAGCTCGGCCTCGACGTCAACCACATCGTGCAGGGCGAGGTCCCCGTGGAGCTCACCGTCACGCGTGGTGCGCGCAACGAGCCCTCCATTCGCCTGCGCGCCGACCTCGCCAATGCCGACCTCGTTTTAGAGAACATGGCCTGGCGCAAGCCGCCGGGCCGCTCCGCGACCCTGCAGTGTGATATCGCGCAAGGGCGCACGCATAAGATGGAGTTGCAGAACTTCAAGGTCGCAGGCGACGACGTCGCCATCGAGGGGTGGGCTGCGATCGGCGAGGACAACCGGCTGCGCGAGTTCTACTTCCCGGATTTCTCGCTCAATGTCGTGACGCGCTTGGAAGTGCAGGGCGTGCTGGGTCCCGACAACGTTTGGAAGGTGAAGGCGCGCGGCCCCACCTTCGACGGGCGCGATTTTTTCCGCTCCTTGTTCTCTCTGGGCAAGATCGCCGGACGGCGCCCGAAACCGAAAAAGCCCAGGGACGGCATCGATCTCGAGGCCCAGATCGACACGGTGATCGGCTTCTCGGAGACGTCGCTGCGCGGCGTCAAAATCAAGATGTCGAAGCGCGGCGAGAAGATGACGGCGCTCAACGTGCGCGGCACGCTCGACGGCGGCAAGCCGCTCGCGGCCGAGCTGCGCGAGGACACGGGCAAGCGCATGTTGCTTGCCGATTCCACGGATGCCGGTCAGGCCTTCAAGCTCATCGACTTCTATCCGAACATTCAAGGCGGCCGGGTGCGGCTGGAAGTGAACCTGGACGGCAAGGGGCCGGCGGAGAAGACGGGCACTCTCTGGGTGGAGGATTTCCGCATCCTGGGCGATCCCGTCGTCTCGGAGGTGTTCAGCGGCGCCGACGTGGGCCAATCCGGCATCCAGACCCAGGCGCGGCGCTCGAAGGGGCGCCAGATCACGCGCCAGGTTTTCGAGTTCGACCGCATGCGCGTGCCGTTCTCGGTGGGCTACGGCCAGTTCGTGATGGAGCAGTCCTACTTGCGGGGTCCGCTGCTCGGCGCCTCGATCCGCGGCAAGGTCGATTTCAAGACGCGCCACATGAACCTGGGCGGGACCTACGTGCCGCTGCAGGGCCTCAACGCGGCTCTGTGCGAGATCCCGATCTTCGGCCCCATCCTCACAGGTCCGGGCTGCGATGGATTGTCGGGCATGACATTTGCCATTCAGGGGCCCATGGACCACCCCGACGTGGTCGTCAATCCGCTGTCGATGCTGGCGCCCGGCATCTTCCGCGAAATCTTCCAGATGACCAACCCAAACCCGAAGGTCCAGCGCCGGGACGAGGCCCCGAACCCTGCAGCCGAGGACGCCGTGCGGGCGTCGAGCACGACGGTGGACACGCCGGAGGGCAAGAAGGAGGACAAGAACAAGAAAAAGTCCGGCACGCAGGTCGGCTCCGATACGATCGACGGGTGGAACTCGCAGACGATCGAGAACCCGGTGAAGAAGCAATAGGCGGCGCCTGGCCTATACGGGCTTCAACAGCACGTGCTTCTTCTTACCCAGCGACAGCTTGATGACGCCGCCCGCCGTCAGGTCGTCTTGCGACAGCTTGGCCTTCTCGTCGGTCACGACGCGGTCGTTGACCTTGAGACCGCCGCCCTGGATCTGGCGGCGCGCCTCGCTGTTGGATTTCACCAGACCCGCTTCCACGAAGAGACTCAGGATTCCGAGGTTCGATTTGAGATCGGCCATGCTGATCTCCACCGTGGGCAGCTCGGGGGAAATCGTACCTTGCTCGAAAGTCTTGCGTGCGGTCTCGGCGGCGGCCTCCGCCTTGTCGCGGCCGTGCAGCAGCACCGTCGCCTCGGTGGCGAGCACCTTCTTGGCCTCGTTGATCTCGGCGCCGTCGAGGCTCGCGAGCTTGGCGATCTCGCTCAAGGGCAGCGTCGTGAACAGCTTCAGAAAGCGCCCCACGTCGGCGTCCTCGGTGTTGCGCCAATATTGCCAGTAGTCGTAGGCCGAGAGTTGCGCCTCGTTGAGCCAAACAGCGCCGGCGGCGGTCTTACCCATCTTGGCGCCCGACGCCGTTGTCAGCAGCGGGCAGGTGAGCGCGTAGAGCTGCTGGGCGACGCCCATCCTCCGGCCAAGGTCGATGCCGGTGACGATGTTGCCCCACTGGTCGGAGCCGCCCATCTGCAGGTTGCAGTCGTAGCGGCGCGCCAGCTCCACGAAGTCATAGGCCTGCAGCAGCATGTAGTTGAACTCGATGAAGGACAGCTCCTGATGGCGCTCGAGCCGCAGCTTGACCGACTCCATGGTCATCATGCGGTTGACGGAGACGTGGCGCCCGACGTCGCGCAGGAAATCGATATAGTTGAGGCCGGCCAGCCACTCGGCGTTGTCCACCATCACGGCGTCGGTCGTCCCTGCGCCGAATTTCAGGAACTTGGCGAAGGCGCGCCCCATGCTCTCCTTGTTCTGCTCGATCTCCTCGAGGGTAAGGATCTTGCGGGTCTCGTCCTTGCCGGAAGGATCACCCACCCGCGTGGTCCCGCCGCCCATCAGCACGATCGGCTTGGCCCCGCACGTCTGCAGCCAATAGAGCATCATGATGGAGATGAGGCTGCCCACGTGCAGCGAGGGCGCCGTGCAGTCGTAGCCGACGTAGGCCGTGACCTCGCCCTTGCGGGCGAGCGCATCGAGCCCGGCCTCATCGGAGCATTGGTGCACGAAGCCGCGCTCGGTGAGAATCTTTAAGAAGTCTGATTTGAGATTGGCCATGACCCGGGTAATGACGTTTTCGCCGCTCGCCGCCAAACCGGCCGAGGTGGTGGCGGGGAACATGCACAGGAAGGGCACGATGGGCAAGCTCAAGCGCGCACTGGGTCTGATGAGCGGGACATCGATGGACGGCATCGACGTGGCGCTGCTGGAGACCGACGGGGATCGCGAGGTGCGCCACGGGCCGGCCGCCAGCTATCCCTACCCGCCCGAGATCAAGGTAGGCTTGCGCGCGGCCCTGAAAGAGGCGCGGGCCCTCAAGGACCGCAACCAGCGGCCCGGCGATCTGCGCCGGATCGAGCTTGCTCTGACGGCGCTCAACACCGAGGCCGTCCTGCATTTCCTGCAGGCCAACGGCATCGACCCGGGCAGCGTCGACCTCATCGGCTATCACGGCCAGACCGTGCTGCACGACGCGGCCCGCGCCATGACGGTGCAACTCGGCGACGGGGCGGCGCTGGCCCAGCGAACGGGCATCGACGTCGTCTTCGATCTGCGCGCCGCCGACGTAGCCGCCGGGGGGCAGGGCGCGCCGCTGGTGCCGGTTTATCACCGGGCACTCGCCGCGCAGCTTTCCGAGCTGCCGGCCGCTTTTCTCAACATCGGCGGCGTCGCCAACGTCACGTGGATCGGCGAGGGGGGACGCATGCTGGCTTTCGACACCGGGCCCGGAAACGCGCTCATCGACGACTGGATGCTGGCGCACGCGAACGCCGCGCACGATGCCGACGGGGCGCGGGCCGCTCAAGGCCGCGTCGATGAGGACGCGCTGAAGGCCCTTCTCACCAACGGCTATTTCGGGGTGCCGCCGCCCAAGTCGCTCGATCGCGACGATTTCTCGGCCGCTCCGGTCGCGAAACTTTCGGTGGAGGACGGGGCCGCGACGCTGACCGCCTTCACGGCGGCTGCAATCGGAAAAGCGCGCGAGCACATGCCGCGCGAGCCGCGCACCTGGATCGTGTGCGGCGGCGGGCGCAAGAACAAGACGCTGATGAGCATGCTCGCCGCGCGCGTGCAGAACGCCGTGGTGCCGGCCGAGGCCTTGGGCCTCAACGGTGACAATATCGAGGCCGAGGCCTGGGCCTACATGGCGGTGCGCGCCGTGCTCAAGCTGCCGATCACGTTTCCGCAGACGACGGGCGTGGCGGCGCCGATGACGGGCGGCGTGCTCGCGGAAGCGCCCTAGCGTCGGCCGCGCAATGGCGTTATGGTTTCAACTGATTGCTTGCTCGTCGTTTCGACGTGGGTTGCGGCTTGCGGACCGGCCGCCGGATGGGGCGTTGAGTTCTGGAATTCGGCGTTGCGGGCTTTCGGTCCCTGATCTCACTCCGCTGCTGCAGATTCACATGTGGGTCGTGCCTCTAGTTGCGGAACAAACATCATGAATTTCTGGATCTGGCTAAGCACGTACGTGCAGGAGCGGGTCAGCACCGTTCAATTGGACGAGATCTTGCTGGCGTTTGTGCGCAGGCAGTACTGGCTGTCGATCCTGCTCATCCTGGTCGTCCTTGTGATCGCCGCCGTCTATTTGGCCACCATCGTCGGCGATGCCACACGTCAGATGCGCAAGGCTTGGCCGCATCTTACGTCTTGGTATGTATTCGTGCCGAGCATATTCGGGGTCGTGGGCTTGCTGGTCGTGTCGGTGCTCATCGTGAATGTGCTGCGCGCCTCCGATTTGCCGGTCCCCAGTCTGTCCGGCATCGATCCGGTATTCGGCGAGGACGAGGTGCTCCACTGGGCCCTCCCGCTGGACCACCGCGATAGAGACTTCATGTTCGAGGTGCAGTCCTCGGAGAACCCCGCATTTCCAATCGGCAAGGGTACGACGCTGGAGTCGGTGCGCGACACCGTGCATCCGTTGTTCGCCTACAAGAACAAGACGCTGTATTGGCGCGTGCGGGCCATCGAGGTCGATCCGGTCACCTCACGGGCGCGGCGCTATGGCGCCTGGAGCCGGCCCGTGCGCATTCCTCAGTACGCCACCGTGCTCGAGAAGATCTTCAGGACGCGGCAGCTCAACATCGCCATGGAGAACCAGTTCGGCCGCTCCAAGTTTCGATGGTTCGAGACGCCCGAGCCGGCAAAGCCCGGCGAGTCGCGTTGGCGTGCCCTCGACTATCGCGGCGTCGAGATCGACATCGCCTACGCGATTGCCGATGAGATTTGCCAAAGAAGCCTCGAACGCGTGAATCAGACCAAGAAGGCGGTGTGTGTGCCTTCCAGGGCCGGCCCCGAGCAGGATGCGGCCTATGAGCGGTGCGCCGAGCAGGCCGACACGCATTGCATCAAGATCGACGTGCACTTCGCCTCGGTTCCGTGGTCGGACGTGATGACGTCGGTGGGGCAGGGCAAGTACGACATGGCTATTTCCAACATAACGTACAAGCCGGAGCGCGAGGACGAGTTTGGCATCCTGTTCGGCACCGAATCCTATGAGAACACGGGGCACGCGTTTGTCTCCCGGCCCGCAAGAAGCGGCAAGCCCGATTTGGGGCCGGTGGTACGCGACCCTGAGACGCTGTTGAAGGGCAAGGTGGTGGCGGTGCAAGCCAAGACCACCTCCGCCGATTGCTTACACGCGTTGCAGGAGACGCTGGCGGCCGCGGCGGGCGACGGCAAGTCGTGGAGCTTCAAGGTTGTCAAGCGGACCCGCAGCGTGCTGGCCGTCACCATGCTTCTGCGCAACAAGGCCAACTTCGACTTTGTGGTGACCGACGCCAGCATTGCCGAGGGCTGGAAGGACTTGCGCGGCAGCAGCCTCACGCTGATCCACGCGGCGCCGGATTTCTTCGGCAAAGATGCCCCGGGATTCTGCCGCCACCAGGAGTATCGCATCGCCATGAAGGCTGCCGAATATGATCTGCAGCAGCTGACGGACACCGTGCTCAGGAAGTTGAGAGCGAGCGGCGAGCTGCAGAGAATAAAAGAGCGCGTGGCGGACGAGTTCGCGGCCTTTGTCCATCAGCAGGAGGCGAGGCGGAGCGTGTTGACGGCGGAGCAAAAGACCGGCACGTCGCAGTGACGGCCAGGTGAGGTCGGCGCCTCACCGCAACAGATCGCGGATCGTCTGCTCCAGCCCCAGCGTGATGCGGGCCAGCTTCTCGTAGTCGACCTTGTCGGGCGTGTCGGTCGCCTTGTGATAGTGGCGATAGCGGAACAGCGCGGTGTCGGTGATCATGATCGCCGGGTAGCCTACATTGGCGAACGACCAGTGGTCCGACCAGCCGATGCCCGCGAACTGATCGGGCGCGGTGCCTCCGATGGTGGGAAACGCGGTATGGCGGCGGAAGGGGCCGACGACCTCGTGCAAAAAGCCGCGCGAGCCCGGCATGGCGACAAAGGCGATGAAATTGGCCTTCGACGGGAAGAAGAGCCCGAAGGGCGGCGGGTACTTCTGGGTGCCCGGCTCGTCGAAGAAGCAGCCGAGCGTTTCCAGCGACATCATGCCGGCAACGCGCTCAGCCCGCGCCTTGAGCTCATTGGCGTAACGCACGCTCCCCATGTTGGGCGTGCGGTCGTAGGGCGGCTCCTCGTTGACGAACAGGACGAGGCGCAGGCGCTTGTCCTTGGGCGCGGCATCCTTGAGCAGGCGGGCGAGCTCCAGGACGGCGGCGACTCCGGTGCCGTTGTCGTTGGCGCCCGGCGCGATGCCGGCCGAGTCGTAGTGGGCGCCGACCACCAGGCTTTCCGTCTCCGGCCCGGCGCCGGCCGGCTCCAGCACGGCCTCGATGTTGCGCACCGCCACGCCATCGCTCTGGAAGGTTTGGGGCCGCGGCGTGTAGCCGAGTGCCTTGAGCTCGCCCTCGATATAGGCGGCGGCTCTCTCCAGCTCCGCAGGGTGGGCGACGTTGTGGGGCTTGCTCGCGATCGCCGTGACGTGGCGCTTCAAGCGCTGGGCCAGTTCCTCCTCAGCGCGTGTGGGCGCAGGCAGCGGCCCGGTGAAGCTGTGGCCCGGCACGCCCAGCATGTACCAGGCGGTCGCAGCCGAGAGAGCCGCGACACCGAGCAGAAGGCCTGCTCCCCAAAGGACCACGGTCTTCCTCACGTTTCCATCCGCTCAAGATCTCGTTTGCGCCGTCGGCGTCAGCCGCCGCCCTGCTCCTCCTGGCGCTCGATCTCGCGCTGGCGCTGGCGCTCGCGCTCGCGTTCCCGCTCGCGCTCCTTCTCTTTGACGCGGTCCTTCTCGGCCTGCTCCATGCGCTCGTCGACATAGGAGCCGACCGCCTCCTTCAGCTCGTCGAGCTTGTTCTCGAAGAAGTGGTTGGCGCCGGGAACGACCTGGTGGGTGATCTTGATGCCGCGCTGGGTCTTGAGGCGCTGGGAAAGCTCGGCCACGGAGTTGGTGGGCACCACCCGGTCCTTGTCGCCGTTGAGCATCAGGCCGGAGGAGGGACACGGCGCGAGGAAGGAGAAGTCATAGAGATTCGACGGCGGGGCGATGCAGATGAAGCCTTCCACCTCCGGGCGGCGCATCAACAGCTGCATGGCGATCCAGGTTCCGAACGAGACTCCCGCAATCCAGCAGCTCTTGGCGTCGGGCTTGATGAGCTGCAGCCAGTCGAGGGCAGACGCTGCGTCCGACAGTTCGCCCGGGCCGCCGTCCCAGATGCCCTGGCTGCGGCCCATACCGCGGAAGTTGAACCTCAGCACCGAGAAGCCCCGCTCCGCGAAGGTATGATAAAGCGTGTAGACGACCTGATTGTTCATCGTGCCCCCGAACTGCGGGTGCGGGTGCAGGATCAGCGCGACGGGGCTGTCACTGGCCGGGTCGTGGTGGTAGCGGGCCTCGATGCGGCCTGCGGGCCCATTGATGATCAGCTCGGGCATCGTTTTTCCAGCTCTTTGGAGGTTGCGGGTCCGGCCCTCGGGGTGAGCCGGCGGGCAGAACCGTTAATATGGGCGTTCCGAAACCTTGACTTCAGGGCTCGGAATTTTCATATTCCCATTAGGAATTTAGAATTGTTCGAAAGAGCGGGGATGGCCTCAGGGCGCGCCCCGGCTCGCGACGGTCGCGCTTCTTAGCACGAGGGCGGGTGCCGATTGCAAGAGAAAGCGCCGGAATCGGCGCTCGGAAAGCGCTCAGAAGGCGCACAGGCCGGCGGTGGAGGCCGGCAGTGGAGGACGTGGCGTGGAGCTGAACACCAAGGCCAGGTACGCGGTTATGGCCATGGCCGATCTTGCCAAGCAGGGCGAGGAGACGGCCGTTCCGCTGTCGGCCATCGCCGATCGGCAGAATCTGTCGCTCGCCTATCTGGAGCAAATCTTCCTGCGCCTGCGCCGCGCCGGGCTCGTTGAAAGCGCGCGCGGGCGCACCGGCGGCTATTTGCTGGCCCGGCCGGCACGAGCGATCCGCATCGCCGAGATCATGCAGGCGGTGCAGGAGGAGACACGGATGACGCGCTGTCTCGACGGCGATGTCGGGTGTCTCGGAGAGCAGCGCTGCCTGACGCACGGGCTGTGGCATGCGCTCGGCGGGCACATCGCGGCGTTCCTGGCGAACGTCTCGCTGCAGGAGGTGCTCGACGGAATTCCTGCGGCCAAGCAGGCAGCAAAGCCGCCGCCGGAACGGGAGCATGCGGAACGGGAGTTGGCGGCCCGATGACGTTTGCGCGGACATATCTCGACTACAACGCCTCGGCGCCGCTGCGCGCGGAAGCGCGCGCGGCGATGCTTGCGGCGTTGGATGCGGCCGGCAATCCGTCGTCGGTGCATGCGGAAGGGCGCACCGCGCGCGGGCTCGTCGAAGCCGCGCGCGAGGAGGTTGCGCGGCTCGTCAACGCCAAGCCCAGCGAGGTGGTGTTCACCAGCGGCGCGACGGAAGCCAACAACTGGGTGATGGCCGCAGGCTGGGAAACCATTTGCGTATCCGGCATCGAGCACGACTCGGTGCGTGAGCCGGCGCGGGCCTGCGGCGCCAAGCTCGTCGCGCTTGCCGTTTCGGCGAGCGGCGTCGCCGATGTTGCAGCGATTGGCAAGATGGCGGGCACCGGCCGCACGCTCGTGTGCCTGATGATGGCCAACAACGAGACCGGCGTGATCCAGCCCGTGGCCGAGGCCGCAGCGCTCGCGCGTGAGCAGGGGCTCGCGCTGCACGTCGACGCGGTGCAGGCGCCCGGGCGCATCGAAGTGGATTTTTCCGCGCTCGGCGCCGATACGCTGGCGCTGTCGGCGCACAAACTTGGCGGCCCGCGCGGCGTCGGCGCACTCGTCATTCGCGACGGCGTGAGCCTGCCGGCCTTCGTGAAGGGCGGCGGCCAGGAGCGCCGCCGGCGCGGCGGCACCGAGAACGTTGCCGGCATCGCCGGGTTCGGCGCGGCGGCCGCGGCCATCGTCCTCGACAAGGACGCGGCCCGTCGCATGGCGAAGCTGCGCGCAAGACTGGAGGACGGCGTCCGGCAGGCGACGCCGGCGGCCGTGATCATCGGCAATGACGCCGCGCGCCTTGCCAACACCTCATGCATCGCGCTGCCGGGCAAGGCCGCCGAGACGCTGGTGATCAAGCTCGACCTCGACGGCGTGGCCGTGAGTGCGGGTGCCGCGTGCTCGTCGGGCAAGGTCGGAGCGAGCCACGTGCTGGAAGCCATGGGGCTGCCGCCCGAGATCGTGCGTTCGGCGATCCGGGTGAGCCTCGGGGCTGAGACACGCGAAGACGACATCGCCGCCTTCCTGGCGGCTTGGGAGAAGGTTGCGGGCTCTGCGGCAATCGCCGCGTGAGCCGGAGAAAGACTTCGAAAGGGTAGTTGATGCCAGCGGTTCAAGAGACGATCGAGCAGGTCAAGAAGATCGACGTCGACCAGTACAAGTACGGCTTCGAGACCAAGATCGAGACGGTGA
>CAYUBZ010000023.1:0-1092 GCA_964443205.1 uncultured Hyphomicrobium sp.
GAGGTTGCGAATACCAACCACGATCCAGTACTGCCACCTCTGAAACGGATGCTGTCTGCACTATTTTGGCGAAACTCGGTGCCAAAATTGCAGCTTTTCGTTTACCTCCTGATTGCTGCGGTGCCTCGGCCTGTTGACGGTCCCGCTGTCCACTGCCACCGGAAATTTACTTCCGTTTTGCGGCTATAAGGCACACTCCTCGCGAGACGCGAGGTAGCCATGCAGACGAACCAATCGAACACTGTGGCTCGGGCCATTGCAGAACATCCATGGTCCAGTCTGCAAGACGCACTCCTCCTGTCCGGCGGGATGATCATCGCTGTGGTTCTCGCGCTGGAGTATGACCTGTTCAAATTCGGCGACCAGCTCACGTCCGAGGAGCACAGGATCACTCTGGCAGAACTGATCTTCCTGACCGCAGTCTTGGCAGCAGGAATATTTGCATTCATCCTTCGCCGCCTCTACGAAAACCGAAGCGAGGCTGCGCGTCAGCTCTACTGCAAACTGGAAATGCAGAAGCTGAAGGATCAAACCTTGCATGATCCGCTCACCGGCCTCTTGAACCGCCGCGGGTTACTATCGGCGTTGGCATCAGTAACGTCAGACACGCATCACGAGGGGCGCCAACATGCCCTCCTCCTACTCGATCTAGATGATTTCAAGCGGGTCAACGACCTGCACGGACACACCGTCGGCGATCAAGTGCTGAAGGTCATTGTAGGGCGCTTTCGTGCTGCAGCACGGCCCATCGACATTCTGGCTCGCCTCGACGGTGGCGATGAGTTTGCTGTGCTCGCCTACGATGTTGATCGAGATGCCGCAAAATCCGTGGGTCAACGGCTCATTGAAGCTCTACAGACCGAGGTATTTGTCGAAGGCTTGCCACACAAAGTCGGCGTCTCCATCGGTGCAACCATGATCCCCGATCAGCGCATGACGGCCACAGAGATTCTGAACGAGGCCGACCTTGCGATGTACCGCGCCAAGGAGGAGGATCAGCCGGCCCTTGTCTTTTACGACGCCACAGATGCACCGTCGTAGGCCTGAAGCTCAGCGAGTTCGACTTTGATGTTTGGCTCGACGCGTCAGTGG
>CAYUBZ010000023.1:1192-4091 GCA_964443205.1 uncultured Hyphomicrobium sp.
GCTCAGCCAACAAAAAGCCCCGCTGCGTGCGGGGCTCAAGTTCGAGTATGGGTGGCAATGGAGGAAAGATCGGTGCAGAGACGAGGATCTGCTCAGTTCGCGGCGGTGGTCTCAAGAGTAGTCACGTTCATGGCCTGCCCATGGTTCAGGCAGGTGAAGTTGATCGACTTGCCTTCGGCCAGCTGGTACTTGGCGGACGCGCCGTCTCCGATCACCTTCTCAGAGCGCACGGGCGCAAAGTTGGCATCATCGGCGGACGTGACGACGAGCTTGCAGGTGCCGCTCTCACTCAGGAAATAGGCGACGGCATGCTTGGTGCCGGCATGGAAGCTGACGCCCTGCAGGGGCTTCATGTCGGTGGACTCAGCCGATGCAAAGAGACCGGCGAAAAGGCTGGCGGCAACGAAGATGGTCTTGATCGAGGTCATGGCTTGGCTCCTTCTGATCCTTGATTTCAGGTGCCGGGTACCCCCGGCGTTCATCTGATGGTGGGATCATGGGACCTTGCCGGAATTGGCGCTGTGGCATTTGCCACACCGCGAAAACACATGCGGCGACCTGAATAGAGACGCGTGGCATCCCGGGGCGACCGGCCATCAGGGAACAGCAAATGGAGAGCATCCGGCGACCGGCCGTTGCCGCATAAATCTCACCTTCCGCCGGGCGCTTTGAGGTCTGCTGACATGATGGCGCTGCGTGACCGCTCTTGAGGGGAGAGCTGACTAGATCCCGCCGCCACGTGATGGATGCACATGACCCCTTGGCCGTCCAAGCGGGTCCCACTTTTCGCCGTTCTCTTGGGATGAGATCAAAGCCAGCGAGAGTGCTGGAGCAGCCGCATGAGGCAGACGATCTTTGGCATGGCGCTCGTCGGCGCAATCAGCGTAGCCACGGCGCACGCCGGTGATCCCTGCGGGGACGGCAAACTGATGGCCTCGACGAAGCTGAGATCCGAGACACTCTATCTGGAATGGATCGGCCGCATTCGGAATCAAATGGCCGAAAAAATCGAGACCGAATTCAAGAAAGTGAAGGGGCAGACCAAAGATGTGGTCCTCAACCTCTCCTCATGCGGCGGCGATGTCAGGGAGCTGGAACGTGTCGCAGCCGTTCTGCGCCGCATCAAGGAGACCCATCGCTTGGCTACGATGGTCGACCGCGGGGCAATCTGCGGCTCCGCATGCGTTCCAGTTTTCCTTCAGGGGCAGCGCCGATGGGCTGCATTGACGAGCTCGTGGTTCTTTCACGAGACGACCTCCAGCACGGGAGAGGAAAACTCAAATGTAACTGTCGACCGTGCCAAGACGGAAGCTCTGTTCCAGGACTATTACCTAGCCGCCGGTGTATCGGAGTCCTGGCTCAACCGGCTGCGCGTCAGGATTCAGCATGCCAACTACTGGCAAACGGGCGAGAACCTTTGGAGCGACAAGAGCGGCATCATCACCGACCCGATCGACAATCTCGAGACTCGCGGCACGGAAGAGCCGCGATACTGAGCTGTGATGAGACGCCTCTGATCACAAGCATCTTGGCCGTCGGCTTCGATCCGGCGGGGTGAGCTGGCCGCGCGGGTTTCCGTCACCGGTGGCCTGCGGAAATCCACCCGAACGGGCCGTTACGCCCGAGCAGGCCGGGTGCCATCAGCGGGAGCCAAATGCCTCTCGGCGCACAGCAAAGCCTTTCTCTTGCCCGGACTCTTCAGTATGAATGAGACTAGGCCACACCTGCGCTACAGTGGTCGCGGGGGCACACGTGGGGGAACCTCTGTAAACAGTGGTTAGGGCATCCAGTGTCTCGAGCAACGCATATGGATGGGATCCGGAGGACGGCGCTGGCGGCCGTCGTCAGCCTTTTCATGTTGCCTTCGGATGATGGCCTGGCGCAATCGGGAAACAGCAATGCCGGATCTGCGGCGGATCAGATCGCGAATTTCTTCAGCAAAGTCGGCGATCAAATCTACGAGGACTGCATATTCGAGCTGTCGGACGAGCAGGTCGAGGTTCAGTACGCCCTCATCGAAGCCTATGTGAGACAGGGGGCCAGCAGCTCCGTCGCCAGGCGGCTCGCGGTCGCTCAAATTCACCCCCCCGAATTGTCGGAAGAGTGCAAGCAGATCCAAAGCTTGCCCAAAGCCCCTGCCCCAACTGTCGCCGCCATACCCCCGGTCGTGAAAAAACCGACGAAAACGGCCGCGCCCAAGCCACCGCCCAAGGTGATCGAGCCGGCCATCCTTCTCAAAGACAAGAAGACCTTGCCGCAGTGGGACTGTGAGCCAAACGTCGACTACGTCACCATTAAACGCAAAGGTTTTGAGAGAAAGCTGACCGGCGGCGAGATCTGCAAGCCGTTCGAGGATGTCGTTGCCAAGGTTCCAGATAGCTTGCGAAGCTTCCGCTTCGGCTACACGATAAGCACGGGACGCCTTTTTGTCGTTTCCGACGACCCGCAAGTCAGCGGCAAGACGATCGCATGGGCGATCTCTGGCAGAGAGGTCTGCCGAAACAATCCCGATCCCGACTGCCTTGCTGCAAGAAGTGTCGGTCCCCTGCCTCCGGGGGAATATTCCTTCGCAGGGGACCAGGATCGGCGTATCACCTGGGGACCGAAAACCAAGCGGCATGTTGCCGGCATCTATTTGAGAAAATTGTGGAATAGGGAGCGGTTCAGCCCCACGCAAACCGCCGCCATCCTGGCGCGCGGCAATATTGCCATCCACATGCGCCTCAAGGGCGAAATGTCCGAGGCCTGCCTTGGCCTGGAGCCCAAGGGCTGGGCTTATGTCGCATCACTGATCAAGGAAGCGCGCGCCACGGGCGTCAACGTCTACATCGACGAGCCCTATCCACAAATCGCCGAAGCCCCTCCCGTCGTCATTGCCTCCTCATTCTCTCTCACCTCT
>CAYUBZ010000023.1:4191-10062 GCA_964443205.1 uncultured Hyphomicrobium sp.
ATGGCCAAACCTTCCATCCATCTGCACAAGGGCGACCTCGCCGCCGGCGTCGATTTCAAGGGCAGCGTCGCCGTCGACACCGAGACCTTGGGGCTCAACATCCATCGTGACCGGCTCTGCCTCGTTCAACTTTCGGCGGGCGACGGCTCGGCGCATCTGGTGCAGTTCGACGGCAAGAGCTACGACGCCCCGCGCCTGAAGGCGCTGCTCGCCGACCCCTCGCTCACCAAGATCTTCCATTTCGCCCGCTTCGACATCGCGGTGCTGGAGCGGAACCTCGGCGTCGCGACCACGCCGCTCTACTGCACCAAGATCGCCTCCAAGCTGGTTCGCACCTACACCGACCGCCACGGGCTCAAGGATCTCGTCGCGGAGCTGTTGGGCGTGGAGCTGTCCAAGCAGCAGCAGAGCTCCGACTGGGCCGCCCACGAGCTCTCTCCGCAGCAGCTCGCCTACGCGGCCTCCGACGTGCTCCATCTGCACGCGCTGAAGGACAAGCTCGACGCCATGCTGGAGCGCGAGAACCGGCGCGCGTTTGCCGACGCCGCCTTCGGCTTTTTGCCCGTTCGCGCCCGCCTCGACCTCGCCGGCTTCGCCGCGGACGATATCTTCGCCCATTAGACGGCCCATTCAGGCGGCTGCCGGCGGGGCTGCACACCCCTTTCGTCTGCGCGCGGGCTCAAGTCCCACTATCACCCCAATTGACCGCGATTTATGCGATATTCGGCCAGAGGCCGGCAGCCCCGCGGAGCGCATGGCGACGACCACCCATCTCGAGCCTGATCGCGAATGGACGCGCCCGAAGGCCGAACGCTTGCTCGGGGCGACAGATCGCGGCAACGGCTTCGTGCGCGCGCACCGCCATACCCGGCTGGTGCGCTTCTTGCGCTGGTCGCTGCCCATGAGCGCCGCTGGCCTCGTCACCATCTATGTCGTGGTCGTGCTGCAGACCATCGGGTGGGTGGATAGTCTCCCGCAGGTCGAGCTCGCGAAGATGATCCCGGCGAACCTCGCCATGCAGAATCCCCACTACCAGGGGTTCAACAAGGATGGCGGATCCTATGTGGTGAACGCGAAGACCGCCGTGCCGAATTTCAGCGATCTGTCTCGCATCACGCTCAACGAGATCAGCGGGGTCCTGACCGACGCCAACAAGTCCAAGACCAACCTCAAGGCGGCACACGGCCTCTACAATAACGAGACCAAGGAGCTGGAGCTCTACGACGGGATCGACATCGTCTCCGAGAGCGGCATGCACGCGCGGCTGACGCGCGCCACCGTACTTACCGCAGACAACGTCGTCGTCTCCAAGGAGCCCGTGGTCGTCGATATGCCGGCCGGCAGCATCCGCTCCCAACAGATGACGCTGCACAACAAGACCCGCACGGTGGCGTTCGTGGACAGTGTCGAGGCGCACCTCATTCCCAAAGAGCCGCCGGCAGGGGCGCCGGCGAAGGCAGGCCCCACCGACGGCGCGCCGCTGATCAGCGCCGCCAATGGCCCCATCGACATCACGTCGAGCCGTCTGGACATCGACGACGCGGCCAAGACCGCGACCTTTTCGGGACGCGTCCGCGCGGTACAGGGCGACGCCGTGCTGGAGACGGACGCGCTGGAGGTGCAATACGAAGGCGAGCCGGCGGGCGCGAGCACCACCGCGAGCACGGCACCGGCCGGCACCAAGATCCGCCGCATCGCCTCGCGCTCGCCTGTCGTCATGACGCGGGCGCCGCAAGATCGCGTCACCGGCCAGAGCCTGGACTTCGACGCCGTCAACGAGGTTGCCGTGGTGTCGGGCGACGTCGTCATGACGTCGGGGCCCGAGCGGCGCGTCATGGGCAGCGTCGCCACCATCGACCAGCGGGCCAACACCGTTCTGCTGACCGGCAACGTGTTGGCGATCCAAGGGCGCAACGAGCTCAACGGCGGGCGGCTCTACGTGGAGCGCGCGACGGGCCGCACCCAGCTCACAACGCCCCCGGCCACCGGCGCCAAGCTGCCGGGCCGCATCACGACGCGCTTCTACCGCAGCGAGACCAATTCCCTGCAATCGGTGAAAGAGGCGATGAATGGCTTCGGCGACGGAACCGCGGCGACGGCCGCCGTCTTCCAGACCGACCCCACCGCGCCCATCGACGTGGAGGCCAACCGTCTCGACGTCGATGACCGCGCCAAGGTGGCCGTCTTCAAGGGCAACGTGAAGGCCACGCAGGCCGGCTTCGAGGTGCGCACCGCTGAAATGCGGGCCCTCTACAACGGGCAGGCCGGGCTCGCCGAGCAGATGAACGCCGCAGCCAAGAGCAAGCAGCCCGCGCAGCTGACGCGCATCGAGGCGCGCGGCAAGGTGATCGTCACCTCCCGGAACGGTCAGAAAGCCACCGGCGATTGGGCCAACTTCGACGTGAAGTCCAACAAGGTGACGCTCGGCGGCGACGTCCTCCTCACGCAAGGCAAGAATGCCGTGCACGGCACTATGCTCGTCATCGACATGACGACGGGGCAAAGCAGCATCCACGAGGACCCGGGCGCGGCGTGGACGGCGAAGGCGGCCCCGGAGGGCGATGACGCGAGCAACGGCATTGTCGTGCAGGGTCCGACCATCGGCGGACGCCCCAGCGCGGTATTTTACCCTAAGGCGAGAAAGGCCGCACCGAACGACCCTCAGCCACCGGCGGCGGATCCGCCATCAACATCAACGTCCGGTGGCGCTTGGGACCCCTCGGGCCCGCAACCTTGAGGCCACGTCCTGAGGCCATCGCCCCAACCTGGCCACCCTCTAGGACACACTGGGGCCATCACGCCAATTGACAGGGGCTATGATCAGCGCACCATGCCCGGCAGGCCAACGGCTGCCGGGCTCAACCCGAGGTTCGTTCTTACGTGCTCAAAATTCTCCCCTTCGGATCGAAGCGTGCCCGCGGTGCGCCGCGCCGGTCGTGGCCTGCGACGCCCGGCACCAGCGTCGCCCTCACCAACGGGTCCGAGCAGCCGCTCGGCGCCGAGGGCTGGCTCACCATTCATCACGTGCAGAAGAGCTACAAGCGCCGCACGGTGGTGCACAGCGTGACCCTCGCCGTCGGCCGCGGTGAGTCGGTCGGCCTGCTGGGACCCAACGGCGCCGGCAAGACCACGGTATTCTACATGATCACCGGCCTCGTCCCCGCCGATGAAGGGACGATCACCATCGACGGCCAGGACGTCACCCGCCTTCCCATGTACCAAAGGGCTCGCCTCGGCATTGGCTATTTGCCGCAGGAGGCGTCCATCTTCCGTGGCCTGACGGTCGAGCAGAACATCATGGCCGTGCTGGAATTGGTGGAGCACTCGGCCAAGCAGCGCCGGGCCCGCCTCGACAGCCTGCTCGAGGAATTCGGCATCAAGCACCTGCGCAAATCGCCCTCGATTGCGCTTTCGGGCGGCGAGCGGCGGCGCTGCGAGATCGCCCGTGCGCTCGCCTCGGGTCCCTCCTTCATGCTGCTGGACGAGCCCTTTGCCGGCATCGACCCCATCGCGGTCGGCGACATCCAAGAGCTGGTCCGCCACTTGACCGACCGCGGCATCGGCGTTCTCATCACCGACCACAACGTCCGCGAGACCCTGAGCCTCATCGATCGTGCCTACATCATTTACGATGGTCAGGTTCTGACACAAGGTAAGCCGGAGGAAATCATAGCTAACGAAGACGTGCGGCGCGTGTACCTCGGAGACATGTTCGTTAACGCGCGCTGACTAAGACCGCGGTAATTGTCAGCGGGGATGCTTGGGTTTAGCGCATGGCGCTTTCGACAAAGCTGGAGCTGAGACAAGGCCAGCAGTTGGTGATGACACCCCAACTGCAGCAGGCCATCCGTCTTCTGCAGCTGTCCAACATCGAGCTGATGCAGTACGTGGAGACGGAGCTCGAACGCAACCCGCTGCTGGAGCCCGACGAGACTGCGGAAACCTCGCGCGCCGACACCGAGACGGGCGAGTTTGCCAAATCCGAGGAGAGCCCAGCGGCGGCCGACGACAACTGGCTCGATCTGGGTAAGCCGGTGGCCGACGCCGACAGCACGTTCGATACCGATTACGACAACGTCTATCCGGATGCGACGCCCAACGATACGGCGGGCGACCAGAGCCTGTCTGGCTGGGCCAACGTGCGCCAGCGCAGCGCCGGCTCGGACGACGAGGTCAACATCGAGGCCTTCGTCGCCAACGATATCTCGCTGCGCCAGCACCTGAGCGAGCAGCTGCCCCTCGTCCTCAAGGAGCCGGCCGAGCGATTGATCGGCCAATATCTGATCGATATGGTCGACGAGGCGGGATACCTGCCGCCCGATCTCTCGACGCTGCCTGAGAAGCTCGGCGCCCCGGCCGAGCTCGTCGATCGCGTGCTCGCCAGCCTGCAGACGCTCGATCCGCCCGGCGTCTTCGCCCGATCGCTGTCGGAGTGCCTCGCGCTGCAGCTCAAGGACCAGAACCGCTACGATCCCGTCATCGGCAGCTTCCTCGACAACCTGCATCTGCTCGCTTGCCACAACCTCTCCGCGCTCAAGAAGGCGGCGGGCGTCGAGATGGACGAGCTGATGGAGATCGTGGCCGAGATCAAGCGGCTCAATCCGAAACCGGGACTCAAGTACGGCTCGGTGCAAATGCAGCCCGTGGTGCCCGACGTGCTCGTCCGGCCGGCGCCCGACGGCAGCTGGATCGTCGAGCTCAACAGCGACACGCTGCCCCGCGTGCTCGTCAACCGCACCTACCTGACGCACGTCACCAAGAACGGCGCCTCGCCCGCAGACCGCAACTATCTGCTCGAATGCCTGCAGACCGCCAACTGGCTGGTCAAGAGCCTCGATCAGCGAGCGCGCACGATCTTAAGGGTCGCCGAGGAGATCGTCCGCCAGCAGGACGGGTTCTTCACGCACGGCGTCCAGTACCTGCGCCCCCTCAACTTGAAGACCGTGGCCGACGCCATCTCCATGCACGAGTCGACGGTGTCCCGCGTCACCTCCAACAAGTACATCGCCACCCCGCGCGGCATCTTCGAACTAAAATACTTCTTTACGTCGGCCATCGCCTCGGCCGAGGAGGGCGAGGCCCACTCCTCCGAAGCCGTCCGCCATCGCATCAAACAGATGATCGACGGCGAGACGCCGGCAACCGTTCTCTCCGACGACAAGATCGTCGAGAAGCTCAAGTCCGACGGGATCGACATTGCGCGGCGCACGGTGGCCAAGTACCGCGAGGCGATGCGCATCCCCTCCTCGGTGCAGCGCCGCCGCGACAAGCGCTTTACGGAGCGCGTGGAGCGGCACCATTGAATGAATTCTGGGTCGCGCCAGAACAAGGCTTGTATGCGCCGCCGCCGTGCCATATAGCCTTGGCGCAGGGGACCTGCGGGCGCGGCCGGCGGTGCCTCGGCGCCAATTCCTGCCGTCCACACCCTCCGGATTGAGAGACTGGGATTGGTCACGTCTTGTGTCAGCATGTTGCGGGGCAGCCTTGTGGCCCCGTTTTTGCACCGTCATTGAGGCCAGAGGGACGCGAAGGCCGCATTGCGCGGCTTGTCGGACGGCACCATGTGGGTAAGCGTGGCCCCAGCGTCGGCTCCGGCCTTCGGGCCGAAACGGCGTTCCAGGCCGTGCGGTTGGCGGTTCAGAATAACGACGGCCCCGCGTCTTCAGGCGCGTTGGCGAGACTAAGGGCCCATCAACGAGCAATCGGTGTGCAAAATTGTTGTGCAGCTCGACCTTTTCGATGCCATTTTTTTGGTTTCTCAGGGGTGCGCCGGCGGCCGCCGGCGGCGTCAGGACCGATCTGAGCTGCCAGGGGGGCAGCGAAAGAAACAATTTAGAAGTGCAATCGTCCAGGACTGGCCGCAGAGTTTCT
>CAYUBZ010000023.1:10162-15046 GCA_964443205.1 uncultured Hyphomicrobium sp.
CTGGCCGCAGAGTTTCTAGCGTTCACGAAATATATCGCGCGACCTGCTATGGGCAGCGCGTTGAAACCGGGTGGAATGGGATTTAGCGATGGATCTCTGTGATCTACTGGCCCCCGACGGCATCATTGCCTCGCTGCAAGCGACGAGCAAGAAGCATGCGTTGCAGGAGCTGGCGACGATCGCCGCGGAGAAGACCGGGCTCGACTCCCGCGAGATCTTCAACACGCTGCTGCAGCGCGAGCGCTTGGGCTCCACCGGGCTCGGACGCGGGATCGCCATCCCTCACGTGAAGCTCGACGGCCTCAAGGGCATCCTGTGCCTCTTTGCCCGGCTCGAAACGCCGATCGAGTACGAGTCGCACGACAGCGAGCCGGTCGACCTCATGTTCCTGTTGCTGGCACCCGAGCACGCCAGCGGCGACCACCTGAAGGCGCTCGCCACCATCTCGCGCGTCGTGCGCGAGCCCTCGATCCTCGACGCGTTGCGCGGCGCGCCCGATGCGCCGGCCCTTCGCTCGGCGCTGACCATGAGAGCGCCGTCGCACGCAGCCTGAGGCCCGTCAGAACCCGGCCAATCAGAAACCTGAAGGACAGCCGCTCGTCTGGCCCAGCACCAGCATGGCGCCCAGCGCCGTGCCGCCGACGATGATGCGCCACCAGCCAAACAGCGCAAAACCGTGGCGGCTGACGTAGTCGAGCAGGTAGCGCACGACGAACACCGCCGCGATGAAGGCCGTGACGAAGCCCAGCGCAATGTTGGTGACGTCCTCGGGCCTGAGGATCGCCCAGTTCTTGTAGAGATCGAAGGCGAACGCCCCCGTCATCGTCGGCATGGCGAGGAAGAACGAGAATTCCGCCGCCGACCGCTTATCCGTGCCCATGAGCATCGCGCCGACGATGGTCGCGCCCGAGCGCGAGACCCCGGGAACGAGCGCCAAGCATTGAAAGACGCCGATCCTGAAGGAGAGCCACGGCGGATAGTCCATCACGTCGGCGTAGTGCACATCAAAGTGTATGCGGTCGATCACCAACAGAATGATGCCGCCGACGATGAGCATGATGGAGATCAGCATCGGGGTCTCGAACAGCACGTGCTTGATGAAGCTGTGCCCCAGCGCGCCGAGCACGGCGGCGGGCAGAAACGCCAACAAGATACCGATGACGAAGCGGCGTGCGCGCTCATCGTAGGGCAGCGCCACCGCGATGCGCGTCAGCTTGACCGAATAGACGCTCAAGATCGCCAGGATGGCGCCCAGCTGGATCAAGACCTCGAACGTCTTGCCCGGCGAGCAGATCCCTAAGAAATGCTCGGTCAGCAGCAGATGTCCCGTGGAGGAAACCGGGAGAAACTCGGTCACCCCCTCGATGAGACCGAGCAGGATGACTTCCCAGATCGGCATTGGATTCTCTGCCCTGTTGGCTTTGGCTGGGGGTGGCGGGTCTTTCGGGCGCGAGGATTAGCAGGATTTGGGCTCCCGCGGTGCCACATCCGCGCCACACGAAGCGATTGTCTTGGCCAAGCTACCCAGAGTCGAGCCTTGACGTAACGCGACCAGATGGCCCCGTGTCGAAGGGGCCGTGATTCGGCTCAGAGCGAGGCCGCAGATGACGCCGCATCCGCCATGCACAAGCTGACGCACTTCCGGCTCTGTCCGTTCTCGCGGGCGATCCGCATCGCGCTCGCCGAGCTCGACATGGAGGTCGAGCTCAGCGAGGAGCGGCCCTGGGAGTGGCGGGCGGAGTTTCTGGCCTTGAACCCGGCGGGCGAGCTCCCCGTCCTGCAGATCGCCGGCGGCCCGACGCTGTGCGGCGTCTACGCGATCTCAGAATACCTCGGCGAGGCGACGCCGGAGGATCCCGACGAGGAGCGCATCCTGCCGCTCTTTCCCGGAACCCGCGAGGAGCGCGCCGAGGTGCGCCGCCTGGTCGACTGGTTCAATGGAAAGTTCCACCGCGAGGTCACGCAGGAGCTGCTCAACGAGAAGGTCTACGCGCGGCTGCAGCCCGCCGCCGGCCTGACGCCCGACGCCGACATCCTGCGCGCCATCCGCTCCAACCTGCGCTACCATATGAGCTACGTTAACCATCTGGCGGACCGGCGGCGCTGGCTGGCGGGAGACGAGCTGTCGTTTGCGGATCTCGCCGCGGCCGCGCATGTATCGTCGGTCGACTATCTGGGCGAGGTGCCATGGGACGAGTTCGAGACCGCCAAGGTCTGGTACGCGCGGCTGAAATCGCGGCGCGCGTTCCGCTCGATCCTGGCCGATCGCGTGCCCGGCGCCACGCCGGCGACGCACTACGCCAACCTCGACTTCTGATCGCACACGCACACGCGCAGCGCAGCGTGTCACCTCGCGAGGTCCGCCGGTGACGGCCGGCCTCAAAGAAACGCTGCGCCGCGAGGCGGCCGCGCTCGGATTCCACTCGATGCGCGTCACCACGCCCGACGCCATCGGCCGCGCCGGCGAGCACCTGATGGCATTCCTCGACGCCGGCCATCACGGCGACATGACCTGGCTCGCCACGACGGCCGACCGCCGCCGGCATCCGGCCCGGCTGTGGCCCGAGGCGCGCTCGATTCTCATGCTCGCCATCAGCTACGCGCCGGCTTCCGATCCGCTGGCGGCACTTCAATCGCCCGAGCGCGGCGTCATCTCGGTCTACGCGCAAGGCAAGGACTACCACGACCTCCTGAAGTCCCGGCTCAAGACGCTCGCTCAGAGCCTCAGCACGAAAAGCGGAGGCGACGTGAAAGTCTTCGTCGACACCGCACCCGTGATGGAGAAGCCGCTCGCCGCCGCCGCCGGCATCGGCTGGCAGGGCAAGCACACGAACCTGGTCTCGCGCGAGCACGGGTCATGGCTGTTTCTGGCCGCGATCCTCACCACCGCCGTGCTGCCGCCCGATGAGGCGGAGGCCGATCACTGCGGCAACTGCCGGCGCTGCCTCGACGTCTGCCCGACGCACGCCTTCCCCGAGCCCTACGTGCTGGATGCGCGCCGCTGCCTCGCTTACCTCTCGATAGAGCACAAGGGGCATATCCCTGCGGAGTTCCGCCGCCCCATGGGCAACCGCGTGTTCGGCTGCGACGACTGCCTGGCGGTGTGCCCGTGGAACAAGTTTGCCGGCGTTGCGCGCGAGGCGCGCTTTGCGGCGCGCATCGAGACCGACAACCCGCCGCTGGCCGAGCTGCTCGAGTTGGACGACCGCGCCTTCCGGGAACGCTTCGCTGGCACCCCCATCAAGCGCACCGGCCGCGATCGGTTCCTGCGCAACGTCCTCATCGCCGCCGGCAACGCGCGTGACCAGGGCCTGCTGCCCAAGGTCGAGGCGCTGCTCACGGACGCCTCGCCGCTGGTGCGCGCCATGGCGGTCTGGGCCATGCGGCAGCTCACGGGCGACGGCGTCGGGGCGCGGCTGCGCCACCGGCACCTGGCCCGCGAAGACGACGCCCGCGTGCGCGCCGAGTGGCAGACCGCATCCGGACCATGAGCCATCTGTTCTGCTTCGGGCTGGGCTACAGCGCGCGCTGCCTGGCGGGGCGCGTTGCCGCCGAGGGCTGGCGCGTCGGCGGAACCGCCCGCACGCCCGACGGCGCCAAGGCCATCGCCGCTCAGGGGCTGACCGCATTCGTGTTCGACGGCAGCGGCGCGAGCGCAGGGGTCGGCGATGCGCTGCGCGCGGCAACGCACGTCCTCGTCTCCGCGCCGCCGGGCGCGGACGGCGATCCGGTTCTCAACCAGCACGCCGCCGACATCGCGCAGGCGCCGTCGGTGCAATGGATCGGCTATCTTTCGACCGTCGGGGTCTATGGCGATCATCAAGGCGACTGGGTCGACGAGACGAGCCCGCCCAATCCCCTCTCAGAGCGCAGCCGGCGTCGCGTTGGGGCAGAGGAGGCGTGGCTGGCGTTCGGCGCGGACACAGGGGCCCGCGTGCAGATCTTCCGCCTCGCGGGTATCTACGGACCCGGCCGCAGTGCCATCGAACGGCTGCGCGCGGGAACGGCGCAGCGCATCATCAAGCCGGGGCAGGTGTTCAACCGCATCCACGTCGAAGACATTGCCGAGATTCTGCACGCGAGCCTTGGCGGGCGCGGCACGCATCCAGTCTACAACGTCGCCGACGACGAGCCGGCACCGCCCCAAGACGTGATCGCATACGCCGCAAAGCTGTTGCAGATGCCGCCACCGCCGGAGATTGCTTTTGAGGATGCGCAGCTCTCAGTTATGGCAAAAAGCTTTTATGTGGAGAACAAGCGCATCAGCAACGCGCGGGTGCGCCGCGACCTTGGTATCGACCTAAAATATCCGAACTATCGTCTCGGGTTGCAGGCGATCCTGCGGCGCGGCGACTGAAATTGGCGCCTTTCATGCCGGTGCCGTTCAGGTGCCGTTCAACCAGCATTCGCTTTATTGGCCCAATCTGGTCGGGTTTTCGCCGTTACGTGCGGCCGGGCGCCCTTCGAGATTCCAGACGATTGCTTTGTGAGGGGCAGGAATGCGTATTGCAGCGATGACGTTCACCCGAAGCGCCGCGTGCGTTGGCGCGCTTGCAGGCCTGCTCTTGGCTTCCGGGCCCACCGCCGCCCAAAACGCTGGCGCTCAAAACTCTGGCGCCCAAAACCTTGGCGCCCAAAACCTTGGCGCCCAGGACTCCGCCGACCACGCCGCCGCCCGCGCGCTGGCCGAGAAGTTCTCGCGAGCCGCCGAGAATGCCGAGCGTGCCCAAGCGGCCAAGATTGCCAAGGAGGCCGCCGAGGCGGCCGCGAAGAAGGCCGCGGAGAAAGCCGAGATCGAACGGGCCCGCGCGGCGGAGAGGGCCTCGGCCGCCCGCCGCAAGGCCGCCGAGAAGCGCGCTGCCGAAAAACGCGCTGCCGAAAAGC
>CAYUBZ010000023.1:15146-16546 GCA_964443205.1 uncultured Hyphomicrobium sp.
AGCGGAGCGCGAGAAAGCGCGCGTCGAAGCCGAGCGTGAAAAGGCCCGTGTCGAGGCGGAGCGCAAGAAAGCGCGCGCCGAAGCCGCCCGTCTCGCCAAGGAAGCCGAGGAGCACCGCCAGGAGATCGAGGCCCGCGCCGAGGAGGCGCGCCGCGCCGAAGCTGCACGTCTCGCCCGCGAGGTCGAGGAGAAGCGCAAGGCCGAGGACGCCCAGCGCGCAGAAGCTGAGCGTCTGGCCAAGGAGGCCGAGGAGAAGCGCCTCGCCGAGGAGCGCATCAAGGCCGAGGAAAAGCGGCGCGCGGATGCGGCCCGCGCCGAACTCGAGGCGCGGCGCATGGAGGAGGCGCGGCGCATTGCCGAGAAGTTCCGGCTGGCGCGTGAGGCGCGCGAGCGCGAGCGCAAGACCAGAAGCAGCCTGGGCGGGCCCGTCCCGCCACCAGAGCCGCCCCATGCACCCCCCGCAGGCGTCTGGACCGCAGCGCCCAACGACGCCCGCGACGATCTGCGATCAGGCGGGCTGCCGACGCGGGTGACGGTGCTGCTCGTCATGGAGCCGCGGCGCCTCCGCTTTGGCTACGTACGCAAATGGGCCCACCCCGTGCTGTGCGTCGGCGCCGGCTGCTACATCAGCACGGGCGCGGAGAACCCCGCCGACTACATGCCGCGGCGCCAGGCGCTCGGCCCCGTCAATACGATCGGCCGGCGCGCCGGTGCATGCCGGCGGCAATTGGTCTGCATATTCCGCGACGTGGACCTGTACGGCAAATCAGCGGCGATCCAGCCCGTCGACATGGGGTTCTGGCACCACGACCGGCGCGAGACACGCACCGTCGAGGCCGACCGCACCTGCGACGTCGTCGCCGGACAGCTCTATTGCGCCAAGCCCATCGTGGCGCGGGGCTACCGGGCGTGGATCGTGCCGGAATCAGTCGCAGTCGAGGCCGGACCCGAGGCGCTGGAAGACGCGCTCGATGACGGTCTGCCGGCCGCCCGCTCCGTCGAACGCGACGACTGGTGGGCCAACGTTCACGACTTGCCGACGAGATAGCCGATCCGTCCGCGCGACTCCTGCCGCTTGAGCTCGAGGTGGTCGAAGACCTCGCGCGCGTGCAGCGGCCGCCCGTGGCGATCGATGCAGTGCCGCTCCAGCGCCAGCAGATCGGCGAGCAGCGGCTCGGCCGTCTGATGCAGCATGGCGACCGCCTTGATCGTCGAGCGCCGCATGTTGGGCGGCACCTTGGGGACCACGTCGGCTATGAGCTGCTTGGCGCGGTCCGAAAGCTGGCTGGACATGCGGCCGAAGATGCCAATGAGGCGGATGGGGAGATCCTCGCGGAACTTGTAGCCGTACTCGTCCATCCACCAGAACAGCTTGTCCATCAGCAGATCCTGCAGGCGCA
>CAYUBZ010000024.1:0-5452 GCA_964443205.1 uncultured Hyphomicrobium sp.
ATGGGCTTCGGGCACCGCGTCTACAAGAACTACGACCCGCGCGCCAAGGTGATGCAGAAGACCTGCCACGAGGTGCTCGATGCGCTCGGCACCGACCATGAGCCCCTGCTCGACGTCGCCATGGAGCTGGAGCGCATCGCGCTGCAGGACGAATACTTCATCGAGAAGAAGCTCTATCCCAACATCGACTTCTATTCGGGCATCACGCTGCGCGCCTTGGGATTCCCCGTCTCCATGTTCACGGTGCTGTTCGCCATCGCCCGCACGGTGGGGTGGATCGCGCAGTGGAAAGAGATGATCGAGGATCCCGAGCAGCGGATCGGACGCCCGCGCCAGCTCTATGCCGGCGCCACCGAGCGCAACTTCGTGCCCGTCGACGAGCGCGTCTGAGCGCCGCCGTCAAGCAGGTGCCAGGCGCCCGCGCTCGGCGTAGTGCAGCACGACTTCGGCGGCGGCCTCGCTCGGGGTTCCGCTGGCGAGCGCCAACCGCTCCGGGATGCGAGCCAGAGCGGCGGCCTGCGCCCGGCGCTCGGGGGTATCCTTCAAGAGCAGCTCGACGGCGGCCGACAGAATTTCCGGCGTGCACTGCTCCTGGATGAACTCGGGAAAGGCGTTCTCGTCCAGCACCAGGTTCGCCAGCACGATCGAGGGGGCCTTGAGCAGAAAGCGCAGCTGTGCCGCAATCGCATCGACGCGGTAGGCGACGACCATCGGCGTACCCGCGAGCGCCAGCTCCAGCGTCACGGTTCCCGACGCCGCGAGCGCGGCATGCGCCAGCTTGAAGGCGCGGAACTTGTCCTCCTCGCCCTCGATGAGATGCGGCTTGGTCACCCAGGAGCTGAGGGCCGCCTCGATGCGATCGCGGGCATGCGGGACGACGGGAACGATGACGTGCGGCCGGACGCCGCGTTCGTAGAGCAGCTCCACCGCTTTTCCGAACGGCTCCATCAGCTGGCTGACCTCGGACGTGCGGCTGCCCGGCAGAACGACCAGCACGAGCCGCCTGGGGTCGAGCTTCAATCTTCTCGCAAGCGGCGCCGGATCGAGATCGCGCAGCCAACCGAGCCGCTCGATCAGCGGGTGCCCCACATAGGTGCACGGCGGGCCGCCCAGGCGGACGTGCGCCGCGGGCTCGAAGGGCAAAAGCGCCAGCACGTGATCGACGTAGCGGCGCATCTTGCGGGCGCGACCGGGACGCCAGGCCCACACGCTGGGAGAGACGTAGTCGATGATGGGAATGAGCGGCGCGCGCCTGCGGATGCGCTTGGCGATCGGGTGGGTGAACTCGGGCGCATCGATGATGACGACCGCATCGGGCTCGGCCGCCACAGCGGCGTTGGCCGTCCGATGCACGCGGGAGATGATGCGCGGCAGCCGCGGCAGGATCGACAAGGGGCCCATGACGGCGACGTCGGAGAGCGGGAACTGCGAGGCCAGCCCCGCGCGCTCCATGTCCTCGCCGCCGACGCCCAGGTAATGCACGCGGCCTTTGCAGATCGTATTGATCGCGCCCATGAGCCGGCCGCCGAGCGCGTCTCCCGAATGCTCGCCGGCGACGAGGAACAGGCGCAAATCCTGGCGGGCCGGCGCGCCGCTCGTTCGCGCCACCCGCTGGACGGCCGATCCCCGCTCCACCCGCGCCAGTCTGTCCTTGAGGCTCATGAGGTCCCCGCAGCAGGGCGCAGCGCCGCCAGGAACAGGCCGAGACGGTCGGCCTCCTGCTTAGCGTCTTGTGCGGCGTGCACGAGCGCGGCCGCAGGGTGGCCGACGAGCGCCAGGCCCGCAAGTCCCGCGGCCGCCGCGCCGGCCACAGCCGGTGCCACATCGGCGGGATCGCTCAAGACCGCGACACCCGACCGGCGCGCGGCACGCCGCCGCCCCCACTGGCGCAGGCCGCCGGCGCGCGCGATCGCCGCCGCAGCCCCCTCTCCGCTCTCCACCGCGAGCACGTGACCCCGAGCGACGACCGCACAGCGGCTGGCGGCCAGAGGGGAAAGCGCCAGCAGCAGGTCGGCGCCTTTGGTTGCATCGGCACGTTGTGGCGCATTGGGGGGGCGCCGGCTCGCGCTCTCGACCTGCCAATCGCGATGCGGACGGCGTGCGATCGCCGCATCCGGGTCCGGGAAGCCTTGCACGAAGAGCCCGCCGGCATCCGCGCGCTCAGCGAGCGTGGCCCGCTCGGCCGCCAGCACGCCTCCAGCGAGCACCGCTATACCGGCAACGCCGGCGTCGACCGCGCGCTGCACCGTGTCGGGTCCGATCGCCGGCAGGTCGATGCGCAGCTCCTGGCCGGGCTTGGGACGCTTGACGAGAACGCCCGACGGGGCAGCGCCAGCGGCCCCACCGCGCGCCCGGCGCTGCGCGGCAACCCGCGCCAGCATGCCGTCGGTCCCTTCCGCACCCTCGATCGCCTCGAGGCGCCCATCCGCAACGACGACCGCCTGGCCGACGTCGAACGGCCCAAGGGTCCGCACGGCGTCGAAGCCCAGGGCAACGTCGGCGGCCGCTTCTGGGCCCGCCGCGGTGCGCCCCAGCGGGCCTTCGCCGACGAGCAGCTCAGGCGCCACGGCCCCTGGCCCCACCACCTCGAACCCCTGGTTCTCGAAGAAGCGCACGACGCGGGTCAGCACGCTGTCGTCCCCGCCGGCGGCGACGATGCGCAGAATCGCCGGCAGATGACGGAAAAACCCCAGATCGGGCCGCAACGCGCCCAGGTCCGGGCGGGTCACCGCTCCGACGATGACCAGCTCGGTACAGCCGGCGCGTTTCAGGGTGCCGAGCATGGCGCCGATCTGGGCCCACCCGACCCTGGTCAATGGAAATGGCAAGTCGTCGTCGCCGGCCTCGCCGGCCAGCGCCACGATGTGCACCGCGTCGCCGTGGGCGACGACGCGCTCGGCGATCTCGCGCGGCAGACTTCCGCCGCCTGCGAGAATGCCGACGACGCGAGGCTTGAGGGAGGGCATGCCTTCTCAGGCCTCGGCCGCTTCTTTCGGCGTGCACAGGCTGCGCTTGCCGCCGGCGCGGATGAACTCGAGGATCTCCTGAACGATGGGGTGGCTGGAGAACTCCTGCGCCACGTCCTCCATGCGCTCGATCAGCGTGCCCTCGTCGGCGAACAGGAGCCGGTAGGCGCGCCGCAGGTCGTGGATGTCGCTACGCGAGAAGCCGCGCCGCTGCAGGCCGACAATGTTGAGCCCCGACAGGTGCGCGCGGTTGCCGAGCGCCATGCCGTAGGGGATCAAGTCGTTCTCGAGGCCCGACATACCGCCGAGGAAGGCGTGCGCGCCGACGCGGGCGTACTGGATGACGGCCGCGCCGCCGCCCAGAATGGCGAAGTCGCCGATGGTGCAATGGCCGGCGAGCATCACGTTGTTGGAGAAGACGACGTCGTTGCCGACGTGGCAATCATGGCCGACGTGAGAGTTGGCGAGGAAGGCGCAGCGGTCGCCGACGGTCGTCACCATGCCGCCGCCCTCGGTGCCGGGATTGAGGGTGACCCCCTCGCGGATGATGCAGTCGGCGCCGACGACGAGCGTCGAGGGCTCGCCCTTGTATTTCAGGTCCTGTGGCTGGTGGCCGACCGAGGCGAAGGGGAAGATTCGCGTCCGCGCGCCGATCGTCGTGCGCCCGGCGACCACCGCATGGCTGATGAGCTCCACGCCGTCGCCCAGCGCCACCTCGGCCCCCACCACGCAGTAGGGGCCGATCTTCACGCCCGCGCCGAGCTTGGCTCCCGCCCCGATGACCGCCGTGGGATGCGCACTCATCTCACCCATGCTTGCCGGCCGCGAAAGCGCGCGCCTCCGCGGTATCGGCGAGCATGGCTGAGACCTCGGCCTCCGCCACGGTGTGGCCGTCGACCTTGGCCTCTCCGTAGAACCGCCACACGCGGCCGCGATTGCGGATCTTCTTCACGTGGTAATGCAGCTGATCGCCCGGCAGGACCGGCTTGCGGAATTTCGCCCGGTCGATGGCCATGAAGTAGACGAGCTCGGCCTGGTAGTTCTCACCCAAGCTGTGCACGCACAGCGCGCCCGCCGTTTGCGCCAACCCCTCGATGATGAGCACGCCCGGCATCACCGGATACTGGGGGAAGTGGCCCTGAAAGAACGGCTCGTTGATCGTCACGTTCTTGACGCCGACGCAACTCGCATCACCGTCCATGTCGTAGATGCGGTCGAGCATGAGGAAGGGATAGCGATGCGGCAACAGCTTGAGGACGCGGATGATGTCCGCCGTCTGCAGCGTCGATTTGGCAGTTGGTTCACCCATGTCGTTCATGCTCCGCGGACCTCGTCACCTGATGGCACCCACACTTCGCAAAAGCCCAACCTGCGCTCACGCGCCATCCTCATTCTGGTCGTCGCCGGGCCCGGCGTGGCCCCGTTTCGCCAGCCGGCTCAAGATCGCCGTCTCCCGGCCCCATTGCGCCATGGGACGCGCCGGAGTCCCGCCGACGCGGGCTCCCGGCGCCACGTCCTTGGTCGGGTGCGCCGCGCCGGCGACCTGGGCTCCGCTGCCGATCTTGATGTGGCCAACCGTACCCGATTGCCCGCCCATGACGACAAAATCTCCAAGCTCCGTCGAGCCCGAAATACCGGTATGGGCCACGATCACGCAGTGGCGGCCGACGACGACGTTGTGCCCGATTTGCACCAGATTATCAATTTTAGTCCCCTCGCCGATAACCGTATCCTTAAGCGCCCCGCGGTCGATGGTGGTGTTGGCGCCGATTTCCACGTCGTTCTGGATCACCACGCGGCCGATCTGGGGAACCTTCAGATGGCCCCGGCCGCTCATGGCGAAGCCGAAGCCGTCCTGGCCTATGCGCGCGCCCGCGTGCAGGACCACCCTGTCGCCGATATGCGCGTGCACCACGGTGGCGAGCGGACCCACGTAGCAGTCGCGCCCGATCGTCACCCGGTAGCCGACGACGGCGCCGGCAGCGAGGCGCGTTCCCCGTCCGATGCGCGCCTCCGGTCCGACGACGGCGCCCGGCTCGAGCACGACGCCATCCTCCAACTCCGCCGTTGCATCGATCGCCTCGCGCGCGCCGCCCCTTGCCACGTTCGGGGCCAGTGCGTTCGGGTAGAACAGCCTGAGAGCCAGCGCAAAGCCCCGGTAGGGCTCCGCAGTCAACAGCGCCGCGGTCGCTTCGGGAACGCGGGGCGCGAAGGCGGGGAGCACCAGGCAGGCGGCGGCGTGCGTCTCTTGCAGCCGGCCGAGGTATTTGCGGTTATCGAGGAAGGAGAGGTGGCGCGATGAGGCGTCCGCCAGGGTGCGGACATCCTCGATCGGCGTCGCCGGATCGGCCCCGGCCCCAAGCTCGGCCTGCGTCGCCTTGGCGATTTCAGCCAACGAGAACGGCCCGGCCCGCTCAAAGAAACCGGGATGCTCCATGCAAGACACCCACCGCTCGCGCGGCGCTCCTGTTTGCTTGGCAAATGAG
>CAYUBZ010000024.1:5552-16162 GCA_964443205.1 uncultured Hyphomicrobium sp.
CTCCATGCAAGACACCCACCGCTCGCGCGGCGCTCCTGTTTGCTTGGCAAATGAGTGGGGCCGGTGCCCCATTCGAGCAGGATCGCATGAGCTGGACTCGCAATAACGAGCCCAACTCACGCATAAACCATGCCCCGCCCGTCTCGGGCAGGGCGCGATTCACGCCTGCGCTGAGCCCTTCATAGCATCCGGGCCGGGCAATTTTAGAATTTTGTGGCGGCGCCAAAGCGGAAGAACTGCTGCTCGTCGTAGGATTCTGCGGTCAGGACCTTCGCAAAATCCATACGAATGGGGCCGACCGGCGAGGCCCACATGAGGCTGGCGCCGACCGAGGAGCGGATGGATGAGCTGTCGGCGAGGCAGACCGTGCCCGCGACGTTCGGCTTACATCCCCCACTTAGATCTTGGGCCCCCTGCCCGGCACCGAACAACGAGCCGGCGTCCGCGAACACGGCGGCGCCGATCCCGAGATCGTCGGGAACGAACGGAATGGGGAAGCGAATTTCCGCCGTCGTCGCCCAGTAGGTGGTGCCGCCGAGCGCGTCGAGCGTATTGAGGTCGCGCGGACCGTAGCCGGCGCGATCGAAGCCGCGCACCGTCTCACCACCCTTGAAGAACAAGTCGATCAGCCGCACGTCCTCGCCGCCCCACCCCATGATGTAGCCGCCGATGGCGCGGCTGACGAAGGTTATCTTGTTGGTGATCGGATAGTAGCCGCGCGCTTCGCCGGCATAGCTCACGTACTGGACATCTCCGCCCAGACCCGCGAACTCCGTGCCGGCCTGAAAGAAAAGCCCCTTGGTGGGGTTCTTGGGGTCGTTGCGCAAATCGTACGTCACGCTCGTGCCGATGAGCGAGGTGTAGGCGCTGCCCGCGGCGTCCTGGATCGCGAGCGATGCGCCCTGCTGCACGTCGAAGATCTCGTCGCGCGCCAGCGTATAGTTGGTCTGCATCCACATCTTCTCAGACAGTGGGAAGCCGAGGCGCACGCCGCCGCCCGTCCTGCGGCTCTTGAAGCCCGACTGGCTCGTCTGGTCGATCTCCTTGTGGAATAGGTCGAACCCGGCCGCCAAGTTGCGGTCGAGGAAGCGCGGCTCGGTGAAGCTCAATTGGACCTGCAGACGCTCGAGCGAGCCCGACACTGACAGGCGCAGGAACTGCCCGTTGCCCATCAGGTTGCGCTCGGTGATGCTGACATCGCCGATCACGCCTTCCGCCGTCGAATATCCGGCACCGAACGACAGCTCGCCGGTCGACTGCTCGATGACCTCGACGTCGAGCGCGACCCTGTCCTGGGCCGATCCCGGGCGCCGCTTGACCTCCACTCCCTTGAACAGACCGAGATTCTTGAGGCGCTTCTTGGCCTGGTCGACCAAAAGCGGGTTGTAGGCGTCACCCTCGGCCACCTTGAACTCGCGGCGAATGACGTAATCCTTCGTGCGCGTGTTGCCCGAGATGTTGATCCGCTCGATGTAGACGCGCGGGCCCTCCTCGATCACATAGCTCAGCGCGATCTTGCGGGTGACCGGGTCGGCCTGCGCCTTGGGACGCACGCGCGCGAAGGCATACCCCTTGCCGGAGACGGCGACGGTGAGATCCTCGACGGACTTGTCGATGAGAGAGGCGTCGTAGGTATCGCCCGCCTTCGTCGAGACCTCGCCGCGGTAGGCCGCCGGCTCCACCGACGGCACCGTGCTCTCGACCGCGACGTCGCCGAAATGGTAGAGCTCGCCCTCTTCGATCGAGTACGTGATGAAGAATCCCGACCCATCGCGGTCGAGCTCGGCGTTGGCCGCCGTCACCTGAACGTCGGCATAGCCGTTCTTCAGATAGTACTGGCGCAGCAGCTCCCGATCGAGGTTCATGCGGTCGGGATCGTAGACGGCGGTGCCTTTCAAGAAATCGAACCAGCCCTTCTCCGTCGTGCTGATCACGTCGCGCAGCTGCGAGTCGGTGAACGCCTGGTTGCCGACGAAGTGAATGCCTTTGACCTTGGTGGCGCTGCCTTCGGTGATCTCAAAAACGAGATTTACGCGATCCTGCTCGAGCTCGATGATTTTGGGCTCGACGGTCGCGGCGTAGCGCCCCTGGCGCCCATAGACGTCGAGGATGCGCTGGACGTCGGCCTGCACGCGGGCCCGCGTGAACACCGAGCGCGGCTTCAACTGCACCTCGTTGCGCAGCGTCTCGGTATCGATCTCGCCGTTGCCCTCGAAGGCGACCTGATTGATGACGGGGTTCTCGACGACCGTCACGATGACGTCGGCGCCGGAGCGATCGATGCGAACGTCTGAGAAGAGGCCGGTGGCGAACAGCGCCTTGATCGAGCGGTCAACCTTGGCCGGGTCGTAGGTGTCGCCGACTGCGAACAGCAGATAGGAGCGCACCGTCTCCGGCTCGACGCGCCGGTTGCCCTCCACGCCGATGCTGCGGATGGCGCTGGTCTGCGCAACCGCGGAATGAGTGAAAAAGACGGAGTCGGCGCATATCCCCCCCGGTGAGAGGAACGCCAAAACCAACAACAATCGGCGAAGTCCCACCGTCATGTCCCGAACCAGAGGCATTCGCGGCCATGCCCTCTTTATCTGCCGAACTCCCCCACGGCCACGGAGCCCGTCGGCTTCGGGCCACCACACCGCACATGATCGAATTGCGCGCTTTCGAGCCTACCGGCTCCTGATTCTTTTTTTTGGGCGCACTCCCTCTCGACACCCTGCTTTTAGCGGCTCAGGAAGGGAGGCGGAAGTGGCAAGATTACGTCACTGAACGGCATTTTATCCCTCCCCCGTCAGCCTGCGCCATACCCGCAACAGGTCATTTAAATTGACATACACCATGAGCATCAGAACGAGGGCGATTCCAATCTGGAATCCGATCTCCTGCATGCGCTGGCTGAGCGGACGCCGCCGCACCGCCTCGATCGCGTAGAACAAAAGATGGCCGCCATCGAGCACGGGGATCGGCAGCAGGTTCAGGAAGCCGATATTGGCGGAGATGAAGGCGATCCACAGCAGCATCGGCTCGATGCCGAGCCCCGCCACTTTTCCCGTCACCTCGGCCATCAGGATGGGTCCGCCCATCTGGTCGGCCGCCTGCCGGCGCATGATGATGTCGCCGATCCCCTGCAGCGTCTGCGCGACGTTGGTGTAGGTCTCGCGCACGCCGAGGCGAAGCGCCTCCACGGGGCCGACGCGTTTGGCCTCCACGGCTTCGGGTGCCCGTGATGGCGTAATTCCGATCAGACCCCGCCGGAAGGTGCCGCCGAACGTATCGCTTTGCTCCTGGACCTTGGGCGTTACCACGAGATCCAACGTCTTGCCGTCGCGGTCGATGCCGAAGACGAGCTGACGGCCGCCGTTGACGCTGACGATCCTCTGGATGTCCTCAAAACCCTCGATGCCCCACCCGTCGATCGAGGTGATCAGGTCGCCGGGCTTGAAACCGGCGGTCGCGGCAGGCATGCCCTCCATGACCTCGCCGACGCGCGGCGTGATGGTGCGCACGCCGACCGTCAGATTGACGGCGGTATAGATGGCGACGGCCAGCAGAAAGTTCGCCATTGGACCGGCCGAAACGACGGCGGCGCGCTGCCACAGCGGTTTGGTCTGGAACGCCCCGGCGCGCTCCTCCGGACTCATGTGCTCGAGTGCGTCCTTCGAGGGCTGGCTGGCGGCGTTCTCGTCATCGAGAAACTTCACGTATCCGCCCAACGGGATCCAGGCGATGCGCCAGCGCGTGCCCCTGGAGTCGGTGAAGCCGAAAATCTCTTTGCCAAAGCCGATCGAGAACGTCTTGATGGCGACGCCGCACCAGCGCGCCACCAGAAAGTGGCCGAACTCGTGGATGAACACCACGACGCTGAGCACGACCAGAAAAGCCAAGACCGAGACGAATAGTCCCGACGTGGAGGTGGCCAAGTTCGAAAGCGTTAACATTGCTCTCCTTCTCTCCTTCGCCTTGAACGCGGCACCTCGCCGGATCGACCCGCCAGCGGGCGTCGATCGCCGATTCCGCTCCTATAGGCCGCAAATGCGTCCATTTCTGTCCCGGCCCCGGCCCATTGCCGCGATCAGGGGTTGT
Organism: uncultured Hyphomicrobium sp.; assembly: GCA_964443205.1. Classification (GTDB taxonomy): domain Bacteria; phylum Pseudomonadota; class Alphaproteobacteria; order Rhizobiales; family Hyphomicrobiaceae; genus Hyphomicrobium_A. The sequence continues at coordinate 9,633 of CAYUBZ010000024.1, forward strand.
AGTTGCGCCGAAGCGACACATAGGGATCAAGCAGAGACTGTGCCAGCCGCCGGGCCTCCACGTCGACCGCCAAAATGTCGCCGAGCCCCGACGCGGGGCCGATCAGGTTGCGGGCATGCGCCGCTTCGAGGCAGTCCGCGACACTGCGTACTATATCGGGAAAACCGATGCGCCGGTCGAGAAAGGCCTCCACGGCCACCTCGTTGGCCGCATTGAGAATGGCCGGCGCGGTGTCCCCGCGCATCAGCGCTTCGCGCGCCAGCCGCAAGGCTGGAAAACGCACCTCGTCGGGCGCCTCGAAACTCAGGCTTCCGAGCTTGGCGAGATCGAGCCGTTGCGTCGGCGTTGGCATGCGCCGCGGCCACGTCAATGCCAGCGCGATAGGCGTGCGCATGTCGGGACAGGAAAGCTGCGCGATCACCGAGCCGTCGACGAAGCTCACGAGGCAATGCACGATCGATTGGGGATGCACGACGACGCCGAGCTGCTCGGGCCCGACGGGGAACAGGTGGTAGGCCTCGATCAGCTCCAGCCCCTTGTTCATCAGTGTCGCCGAGTCGACGGAGATTTTCGCACCCATGGACCAGTTCGGGTGGCGCACGGCCTCCTCCGGCGTAGCGCGCGCCATGCGCTCTAAGTCCCAGGTACGGAACGGACCGCCCGAAGCCGTCAGCACGATCTTCTCGATGCTCTCGGGATCGGCGCCGCTCAGAGCCTGCAAGGCGGCCGAGTGCTCGCTGTCGACGGGAATCAGCTCGGTGCCCGCCTGCGCCAGCGCGGCCATGAACACCTCGCCGGCGGAGACGAGACACTCCTTGTTGGCAAGCGCCAGCCGCCGCCCTTGGCGTGCGGCCTCGAACGTCGGCTCTATGCCGGCGGCCCCCACGATCGCTGCCATGACGCAATCGGCGGGCTCAGCCGCGGCGGCGATGACCGCCGCTTGACCGGCCGCGATCCTGACGCCCGTGCCTGCAAGCAGCTCTTTGAGCTCGCTGTAGCGCGTCACGTCGCCGATGACGGCCATTCGTGCGCGGGTGGCTTTGGCGGCATGGGCGAGATCGGTCACGTTGCTTTGCGCCGTAAGCGCCACGATCGCGAAGGCATCGGGGTTGCGCGCCACGATGTCGAGCGTGCTCTTGCCGATGGATCCCGTGGCGCCCAGGATGGTGAGGCTCTTGCGCTCGCCCTGCAACGGTGACTCCTGCGCCGTCGTGAGAGACCCGCGCGCCCATCCATCTTTGGGATCGCGCGCCATCACAGGCCGAGCAAGAGCGCCCGCGCGGGTGCGTGCGGGTCGACGGCGAGCGCAAACAACGCGGCCGCAACCGCCACGGCAACAATGCTGTCCATGCGGTCCATGAAGCCGCCGTGACCCGGGATCAGGTCGCTGGCATCCTTGAGGCCGAAGAGGCGTTTCAGGCCCGACTCGGCAAGATCGCCCAGCTGCGCAACCAGGCTGAGACCCAACCCGGTGAGCACCAGCCGCAAGGGGGAGGCGTCCGCGACGAGCGGCACGACGATCAGCGCCGCAACGGCACCCGCCGCCAGCGCCGCGATCAATCCCGCCCACGTCTTGTTGGGCGAGATCCTGGGCCACAACTTGGGGCCTCCGATCGTCCGTCCGGCGGCGAAGGCGGCGATGTCGGAGGACCAAACGATGGCAAAGATGAGCAGCACGACGGCGAAGCCATAGGGCTCATCTGAGCGCAGCCAGAGCAGCGAGATGGCGGGCAGCCCCACGTAGAATACGCCCAACGCCGACAGCCGCGCGCCACGGCCGAAGACGAGCGGGATCAGGATGATGGCTGCCGTCACCAGCACCGCGCCCCCAAGCGCGGCGTAGCCCGCCGTCGCAAGCAGGATGGCGCCCGTAACGGCAGTGGCATGGATGAAGAAGGCGAGATCGGCGCCGACACCGCGGACCATGTGCCCCCACTCCCAGCTGACGAACAGCGCGACCACCAGGACAAGCACGGCAAAGGGCTTGAGCCCCGCGTAGGCAAGTCCGAACGCGATCCCCGCCAATACCGCCCCGGAGAGGATGCGCAGCTTCAGGTTGGGCGACAGCGCCGGATGCCCACGCCGGTCCGCCTCGCTCACAGCCAAGTTGTCCGACATGATGGGGCCCTCATGCCATCGAGCGCTTGGAGCTGCCGCCGTAGCGGCGCTCGCGGGCGCGGAACTGGGCGATCGCCTCCTCGAGCAGCTCGCGCCCGAACTCCGGCCAGCAGGCGTCGAGAAACACGAACTCCGTATAGGCATTCTGCCAGAGCAGGAAGTTGGAGAGCCGCATCTCCCCGCTGGTGCGGACCAGCAGGTCGGGATCGGGGATGCCCGCGGTGTCGAGCGCGCCGCCCAGGGTCTCGGCGGTGATGTCGGCGGGCTGCAGCCGCCCGGCCGCGACCTCCTCGGCAAGCCGGCGTGCCGCCTTGGCGATCTCGGCGCGGGCCCCGTAGTTGAACGCGATGACCAGGGTGAGCGCCTGGTTCTCCCGCGTCAGCTCGCACGCTTCCTCGATTAAGCTCATCAGCTCGGGATCGACGTTGTCGCGCTCGCCGATCACGCGGATCTTGACGCCGGCCTGGTGCAGCTCGGCCAGATCGCGGCGGATGAAACGCTTCATCAGCCCCATGAGGTCGTCGATCTCCTCGGGCGGTCGCGACCAATTCTCCGAAGAGAAGCTGTAGAGCGTCAGGTAGGGGATCCCCAGCTCGATTGCCGCACGCACCGTGCGCCGCACCGCCTCGACGCCTCTGCGGTGACCGACCGAGCGCGGCAGACCCCGGCTGTTCGCCCAGCGCCCGTTGCCATCCATGATGATGGCGACGTGACGGGGCGGAGCGTCCCCATCCTCGTGTCTCGCAGTCTTTCGGTTGATGTCCGTCACGGGCCGCCAGACTTTCGGTTGCAGGCACACAAGCGCCAGACTAACGGCGCCTGCCGGTGTCCTCCAGAGCTTACACCTTGTGGATCTCGCTTTCTTTGGCAGCGAGCGTCTCGTCGATCTCCTTGACGAGCTTGTCGGTGAGCTCCTGCACCTTGGCCGAGGCCTTGTGATGCTCGTCCTGGCTCATCTTGGCGTCCTTTTCCAGCTTCTTGAGAAGCTCCATGCCGTCGCGGCGCACGTTGCGCACGGCCACGCGCGATTGCTCGGCGTATTTATGCGCCAGCTTGGCGAGCTCCTGGCGCCGCTCGGCGGTCAGCGTGGGGATGGGCAAGCGCAGCAGCGTTCCGTCCACGATCGGATTGAGGCCCAGGTTGGCCTCGCGGATCGCTTTGTCGACGGCGGAGACGTTGCCCTTGTCCCAGACCTGGACCGAGATGGTGCGCGGCTCGGGCACGGAGATCGTCGCCACCTGGTTGAGCGGCATCTTGGAGCCGTACACGCTCACTTGCACGGGATCGAGAAGGTGGGTGCTCGCGCGTCCGGTTCGCAAGCCGGACAGCTCGCGCTTGAGCGCATCGAGGGAGGCGCGCATGCGCGTCTCGAGCTCGTTGATATCAAAGGGGCCGGTCAGCATTTCCTCTCCTTCGGCGCCTATCGAGGCGCCAGGTCAAGTCTCGAGGCGACCGCAGGCACAACCTGTGCAGCGGCAGCCTGGCTGCCGCAAGCAATACCTTGCGTCGGCCCTAGGCCGACCCGTCAATAACGGTCGCCCGCTCCTGGCCCCGCAAGACCTTGAGAAGGCTGCCCGCCTCCCCGATTGAGAACACAATTACCGGAAGTCCGTTGTCGCGAGCAAGGGCGATCGCCGCTCCGTCCATCACCTTGAGATCCCGAGATAATACCTCGGCATAGGTGAGGCGGTCGAAACGCTTTGCATTCGGGTGCTTACGCGGGTCAGCGTCATAGACGCCATCCACCTGGGTTGCCTTGGCCACCGCCTCGCAATTCATCTCGATCGCCCGCAAAGTCGCCGCGGTGTCGGTCGTGAAAAACGGATTTCCCGTGCCGGCGGCGAAGATGACGACGCGCCCGCTCTCCATGTGATGCAAGGCCTTGGGTCGCACGTAGCTCTCGCAGACCGTCGGCATCGGAATGGCCGATACGACGCGCGCCGGCGTCTTGGCACGCTCCAGCGCGTTCTCCAGCGCCAGCGCATTCATCACGGTGGCGAGCATGCCCATGTAGTCGGCGGTCGCCCGATCCATTCCCTTGGCGGCACCGGCGAGGCCGCGGAAAATGTTGCCGCCGCCCACGACCACGGCGACCTCGCACCCCGCGGCCACCACCTCGGCCACGTCGCGGGCCAGCCGGTCCACGACAGTCACATCGATCCCGTAGCCGTTCTTGCCCATCAAGGCTTCGCCTGAGAGCTTCAAGAGCAGCCGCTTGTAAGGGAGCTTCGCCCCGCCTGCCGCCATAACCGCCGCCTCCTCGCTTGCCCCAAGCGCAGCGCCGGGCGACCGGAGGCCGGCCGGCCGGTTCTACCTAGCGCATGAAGCCCGGATTCGCCTAGAGCAGCTTCGCCAGAGGCAAATCCCGGCTAGGCTCCGGCGGCCGCGGCGACCTCTGCGGCGAAGTCATCGTCCTTCTTCTCGATGCCCTCACCCAGCGCATAGCGGACGAATCCGGTGACCTTGACCGGGCCGCCAACCTTGCCTTCGGCCTCCTTGAGCGCTTGCGCGACGCTCTTTGAGGGATCGTGGATATAGGCCTGATCGAGCAGGCAGTTCTCCTTGCCATAGCTCTTGAGGCCGCCCGCCAGGATCTTCTCGAGCACGTGGGCCGGCTTGCCTTTGTTCTTGTCGGCGAGGATGGCCTTCTCGCGCTCGAGCGTCTCGGCCGGCACGCCCGCAAGGTCGAGCGCCACCGGATTGGTCGCGGCCACGTGCATGGCGATCATACGGGCAAGGTCTGCGAGCTCGGCGGCCTTGCCGCCGGAGTCGAGCGCCACCAGAACGCCGATCTTGCCGAGGTCCGGCGCCGCCTGATTGTGCATGTAGGAGCCGACGACGCCCTTCGGCACGGTAAGCGTGGCGGTGCGGCGCACGGTCAGGTTCTCGCCGATCGTCCCCACCATCTCCTTGACGTGGTCCTCGACGGTCACCTTCGTGCCCGGATAGGTCATGGCCAGCAGCTTGGCGAGGTCGCCCTTGGCCTTGGCGGCGAGTGAGGCGATCTTCAGGACCATATCCTGGAACTGCTCGTTGCGCGCAACGAAGTCAGTTTCCGAGTTGACCTCGACCAACGCGCCCGACTTGCCCGACGTGGAGATGCCGATGAGCCCTTCGGCGGCGACGCGTCCGGCCTTCTTGGCGGCCTTGGACAGGCCCTTCTTGCGCAGCCAGTCGACGGCGGCCTCGATGTCGCCCTTGGTCTCGGAGAGCGCCGACTTGCAGTCCATCATCCCGGCGCCCGTCTTGTCGCGCAGTTCTTTCACCAGGCTCGCGGAAATCGTCATGGGTAAGCTCTTCAGTTGGCGGGCGGCGTCACGCTACGCCCGCAGGTTGACAGGAAGGTGATGCCGCAGCGGGCAGCCTCGGCGGCTCAAGCCGCCGTGGCCTCGACCAGCTTCTTGGCCTGAGCAATCCACTCTTCCTTCTCGATCTGCCCCTTGAGCTTGAGCTGGCGGTCGAGTGCGGCCATCTGCTCGGCATCGAGATCGGCGATCTGCCAGTAATGGAACACGCCGGCGTCGTTGAGGCGCTGCTCGGTCTTGGGCAAGATTCCGGTGATCCGCTTGAGGTCGTCGGGCTCGCCGCGGGGGGCGTCGATGCCGCGGAAGTCCGCTGGCTTGGCCGGCTCGGCAGGCAGCACCTCGGCGGGCGGCGCCTCGGCCGCGCCCACGTCGACGCCGGCCGTCGACTGGCTGCGCTCCAGGCCATCGAGCGCGGCGCGCGCGATGAGATCGCAGTAAAGGGTGATCGCGCGGCCCGCATCATCGTTGCCCGGCACGGGAAAATCGATGCCGTCGGGGTCGCAGTTGGTGTCCACGATGGCGACGATGGGGATGTGGAGCTTCTTCGCCTCCTTGATGGCGATGCTCTCCTTGTTGGTGTCGATCACGAACAGCAGGTCGGGCGTGCCGCCCATGTCCTTGATGCCGCCCAGCGCCTGATTGAGCTTGTCGCGCTCGCGGGAGATGTTGAGGATCTCCTTCTTGGTGCGCCCTTGCGGATCGGCAAGGATGTCGTCGAGCTGGCGCAGGCGGCGGATCGACTGGGAGATGGTCTTCCAGTTGGTCAGCGTGCCGCCGAGCCAGCGGTGATTGATGAAGTACTGCGCCGAGCGCTTCGCCGATTCCGCGATCGCCTCCGAGGCCTGGCGCTTGGTCGCCACGAACAGGACGCGCCCACCGCCGGCGATGGTGTCGGAGATCTTGACCAGCGCCTGATGCAGAAGCGGCGTCGTCTGCGTCAGATCGACGATGTGGATGTTGTTGCGGGCGCCGTAGATGAAGGGCGCCATCTTGGGGTTCCAGCGGTGCGACTGGTGACCGAAGTGCACGCCAGCTTCCAAAAGCTGACGCATGTTGAACGCAGGAAGCGTCATGGGTCGTCCTTTTCCGGTTGGTCCTCCGCGAACC
>CAYUBZ010000025.1:0-15514 GCA_964443205.1 uncultured Hyphomicrobium sp.
TTCGAATTAGACAATTTCTAATCTATTGGGATTGCATGCACTTTTGTTGACTGTGCGCTCGGGCTCACGTTAGGGATGAGGAGCGCTGGCGGCCGTCGGCGCGATCGCTCGATCCTGACTTCCCCGATACCGGGGCCTTGAACCCCGACTATTGGAGTCCTTGATGACGAACTTTAGCGCTCTCCTGCGCCGTGTGCCGTGCGTCGCGCTCGTCGCTGTTGCCGGCATCGTTGCAGGGCTTGGCAGCGCCCGCGCCGAGGGCGAGGTCAACATCTACTCCTATCGCGAGCCGGGTCTGATCGATCCCCTGCTCGCGGCCTTCACCAAAGAAACGGGCATTAAGACCAACGTGGTCTTTGCCAAGAACGGTCTCATCGAGCGGCTCGCCGCCGAGGGCCGCAACAGTCCTGCCGACCTGCTGCTGACGAACGAGTCGGGGCTCTTGCTGCAGGCCGCCGCCGCCGGCGTCACGCAGCCGCTGCGCGACAAAGTGCTCGAGACCGCGATCCCCGCCTCACTGCGCGATGCGGACGGCAACTGGTTCGGGCTCACGCGGCGCGCGCGCGTCGTCTATGCGTCGAAGGAGCGCGTGAAGCAGGACGCGATCACGTACGAGGAGCTCGCCGACCCCAAGTGGCGCAACAAGATCTGCATCCGCTCGGGCCAGCACACCTACAACGTCGCGCTCGTCGCCTCGATGATCGCCCATCACGGCGAGGCGGAGACGGAGAAGTGGCTGACGGGGCTCAGGGACAATCTGGCGCGCAGGCCTGCGGGCGGCGACCGCGAAGGGGTGCGCGACGTGCAGGCGGGCCTGTGCGATCTGGCCGTCGGCAATACCTACTACATGGCGCAGATGCTCAAGAACCCGGAGCAGAAGGCCTGGGCGGACGCGGTGCGCATCATCTTTCCCAACGCCGCCGATCGCGGCACGCACGTCAACATCTCCGGCATGTCGCTGGTAAAAGACGCCCCGAACAAAGCCAATGCGCTGAAGCTCATGGAGTTTCTCGTCTCACCGGAGGCGCAGAAGATCTACGCCGAAGTCAACGGCGAATATCCCGTCGTGGCGGGCGTCCCGGCCTCGCCTCTCGTGCAGAGCTGGGGCGAGCTGCACGCCGATCCGCTGCCGCTCACCAAGATCGCCGAGCTGCGCAAGAAAGCGTCCGAGCTCATCGACCGTGTGCAATTTGATCAGGGGCCGAATTTCTAATGTCGCAATTCGAAACTTTCCCCAAGGGCCGCCCGTCTCGCGCTTGCGCGATCCCGGCGGTTGATATGCTGTCCGCGCCTGAGCGTCTCGTCGGCGTCGGCTTCCGCTGCTGGCTCGCCGGCTTTCAAACGAGCGACATCGGTTGCTGGGAGGTGGCCTGGCACGCGTTCTCCCGCGCGGTCGGCCCGCGCGCGGCCAAACCCTTGATGACGGAGCTCGCGTGCTGGGTGCGCGCGGTGCAGGATTCCGCCGAGCGCAAAATCGAGGTCTATCCCGCCCAATGCCGGCAGTTCTGCCGCGACGAATGCCTGGCGATCTCCATGGTCGCCGCCTGCCAGCACTCGGCCTGCCCGGCGTTTCGCGCCTGCGCCGTGGCGCTGCTTGGCTCCAACGAGATCGAGGAGGCGATGGAGGGTGCGGAGGAGTTCGCGTTCAGACTGAAGGAGGCCGATCAGGTCCTCTCGCCCGGCACCGTGTTCATGGGAGCGGGGCTGGTGTCACCGGGCATAAGGGGTCATGGCTGACCTCATTTGGCCGCCGCGCCTGTTGACCGGCATCCTTGCCCACATCTCGCATCTTCCACGCGCCGTCGGCACATGGCGCCGCAAACGGCGCGCCTCGCCGGCGTGGACTGTCATCGTCGCGCTCATTCTGGCGACGGTCGCGCTGCCGATCGTCACCGTGCTGGGGCTCGCCTTAGCGCCCGCCGACAACATCTGGCCGCACCTTCTGCGCACCGTGCTCCCCGGCTCGCTCTTCAGGACGGTACTGCTCGCGGCCGGCGCCGGGACGCTGGCCTTTGGCATCGGCACGGCGACGGCCTGGCTCATCACCATGTACCGCTTTCCCGGCCGCGAGATCCTCGACCGGCTGCTCGTGCTTCCGCTCGCGGTGCCGACCTACATCGTCGCCTATTGCTACGTCGAGCTGCTCGACTATGCGGGGCCCGTGCAGACGGGGATGCGATCGGCCTTCGGCTGGGAGCGCGCGACCGACTACTGGTTTCCCCAAGTGCGCTCGCTCGGTGGCGCGGTGTTCATCTTCGCGGCCGTGCTCTACCCTTACGTCTATCTCACCGCGCGCGCGAGCTTCGCCCAGCAGTCCGTCTGCGTGCTGGAGGTGGCGCGCACGCTTGGCCGGTCCCCGCTCGGCGCCTTCGTGGAGGTGGCACTTCCGCTGGCGCGCCCGGCGATCGCCGCCGGCGTGGCGCTCGTCATCATGGAGTGCCTCAACGATCTGGGCGCGGTGCAATACCTTGGCGTGGAGACGCTGTCGGCCAGCATCTACGCCACCTGGATGCAGCGATCGAACCTCGGCGGAGCGGCCCAGCTCGCCGCCGTCGCGCTGCTGCTCATCGCCGGCCTTCTGGCCGCCGAGCGCGGCGCGCGGGGCGGCGCGCGCATCCATCACACCACCGGACGCTACCGTGCCATTCCCTTCCAGGATCTCGAGGGGTGGAGGGGGATCGCCGCCGCGGCGCTGTCGGCGCTACCCTTCGTCCTCGGCTTCGTGGTGCCGGTCGCCGTCATCTTGCAAAGCGCGGCGACGCACACGGCGGGCGCCATTGCCGGCGGCTTTCTCGCCGCTGCCGCCAACAGCTTGGCTCTCTCCGGCATCGCTGCGGCGGCCGCGGTCGCCATCGCGCTGACGCTCGGCTATGCGCGGCGCGTGGCCGCCAACGGCTTCGTACGGCCCGCGGTGCGGCTTGCGGGGTTGGGCTATGCGGTCCCCGGGACGGTGCTCGCCATCGGCCTCCTGTTCCCGCTGGCAGCCTTCGACAACCGCGTCGACGCCTTCCTGCGCGCAACCTTCGGCATCTCGTCGGGCCTGCTGCTGTCGGGCTCGCTGTTCGCCATCGCGCTCGCCTACGTCATCCGCTTCCTCGCCGTGGCACTCGGGCAGATCGAGGCGGGTCTCGACCGCGTCTCCCCGAGCCTCGATGCCGCCGCGCGCACGCTCGGCGAAAGCGCGCTGTCGACGCTTTGGCGCGTGCACCTGCCCTTGCTGCTGGCGCCGCTGGGAGCCGCGGCGCTGCTCGTATTCGTCGACGGCATGAAGGAGCTGCCGGCGACCTTGCTGTTGCGCCCCTTCAACTTCGAGACGCTCGCCACCCACGTTTACGGGCTGGCCTCGATCGAGCAGCTCGAGCAGGCGGGCTTAAGCGCTTTGACGATTGTGCTCGCGGGTCTCGTGCCGGTGCTGCTGCTGCACAAGGCGATCGCCGGGGGACGCCCGGGAAGCGGTCCCATCTGAGCGCGCATTGACTACTCGACGATCTCGTCCTCGTCGAGGGCCGGCTCCTCGAGCACGTCGCGCTCGGGCGATATGCTTCCCTCCGCGAATTCCTCCGACCACCCGATGTTGAGCAGCGCGTCGCCCATGTTCACGATTGGCAGCGTCGTGCGCCCGATGATGATGCCGCGGCGCGGGGAGGCCACCTCGACCGCCGCGTCCTCGTAAGGGTTGGCCACGTGGCCCACGACCTCGCCGATATCGACGGCGTCGCCGATCCGCTTCGTCGTTCTGAAGACGCCACCCTCCGGCGACCGCACCCAGCTCGAGGCATTGATCAGCACCGGCGCGCGCCGGTCGCCGGCCGGCAGCTCGACGCCGTCCGCAAGCTCAAGCATCCCAACTTGCAGCATCACGCCGGTTATGCCTTCCACGCCCGCCCTGATGGCGAACTCGTCGAAGCGCAGCCCTTCGCCGCCCTCGTAGCTCAAGACGTCGACGCCCACCGCGCGCGCCGCCTCCCGCAGCGAGCCGGGCCGTTCCGGGCTTTCCAGCATGACGTCGGCGCCGAACGCCATCCCCAGCTCGTGGCAACGCGGGCGCTTGCGAAACACGCAGCGGATCTGCGGTAAATTGATCCGATGGATCGCCGCGGTGTGCAGATCGATGCCGATCTGCGAGCGTTTGACGATCTCGGTCAGGAAGAGATGGGCAAGCCGCGCCGCGAGCGAGCCCGCCGCCGATCCGGGGAAGGAGCGGTTGAGATCGCGCCGATCTGGGAGATAGCGCGAGCGGCTGATGAAGCCGAAGACATTGACCACGGGCACGCACAGCAGCGTCCCGTTGATGCTTTGCGGGTCGAGCGTGCGCAACAGCCTGCGGATGATCTCGACCCCGTTGAGCTCATCGCCGTGGATGGCCGCAGAGACGAACATGGTCGGACCGGGCTGCGATCCGTGCAGCACATGGACCGGCAAGGTTACCGGCGCGTGGTTCGAGAGCCTGGAGATGGGCAGGTCGACGAGCCGGCGCTCGCCCCGCTGGACCGATAAGCCCCCGATGACAAACGGCTGCTCCACGACGGGACTCCGGAATTCGGCTCCATTCTCTGCCGCTCATGAAGTGCACGAGTGGTCGAGCGCGCGCAAGGTCGCACCTTCCGTATCGTTGCCAATATTGACCAACGAAACCTCGCCCTCACCGGCCGGCGAGCCGGTATTCTGCTATAGACACTGCACCGCACAATTGCAGACTATAAGCAGTGGAGCTTTGCCGCGCGGGCGATTACTTCGGCTCGCTTTTGAAAGTCAAGAGGTATACAAATGATTCGCTGCGTCGGGCTTGGTCCCGTCAGCTATCAAGCAGCGGAACGCTTGCGCAGCAAGTCGGCCACCATTAAGACTGTGGACGTCCGGAAGGCACGAAGGACGGCCGCCCTCCAGGAGTCGATCTTGTCGGCTCAGGACGGATCGGCAAGGGGTGGCGTGGGCTGAAACGGCAGGGTCAATGAAACGCCCGAGGCAAACGCTGCGACGCTCTTCGCTGGCGCTCGCAATCATATGCTGCCTCGTCTTCCTCATCACGGCACCCTACTTTGTCGAGGGCCGCTTTAACGAAATCGGCCTCAAGGGCGCCGCCGTTTTCGCGGCCTCACGCGACAGCTACAGCCTCAGCTCCCCGGTCCGGCTGCTCGAAGCTCCCATGATCGAGCTTGAAAGCGGGACCCTCTCCATGCCGCCCAGCCGCACCGGGCTGGCGCGCAGCGGTGAGGTGATCGCCATGCTCATCACCGGCGGCGGCGCGCGCATGTCGTTGGAGAACGCCGCCTTCACGGCCGACTTCTCAACGAGTGAGCCCACCTTCTCCCAAAGTTCGGTTGCAGGAGGCGTGGCGCCGCTCGTTGCCGCGTTCCAGAAACTTCAGTTCGATACCCTTGCCGTGCGCGACAGCTCGGTCCGCATCAAGTTGTCGGATGGATCCATCCTGGTGCTCGACGAGCTGACAACCGACGTCACCGCCAAGCCGAATGGCACCGTGCGCGCCGTGGGCTCGTTCGTCTTCCGCGGGGCAAAGGTCGCCTTCGACACGACGCTGGGCACGGACCTCGACCCGCAGAGCGGCTCCCATCCCATCACGGCCTCGCTCACCAGCCCCCTGCTCAGCGCCAGCCTGGACGGCGACGTCATGGTCGGAGAGACTCCCCGGCTGCTGTCGCCCCAGGCCGAGCTCAACATTCCCAACGTGCGCCGTGCCGCGCGCTGGCTTGGTGCCGGTTGGCCGCCGGGCTCGGGGTTGAGGGATTTCCACGCCAAGGGCCAGCTCGAGTGGGTCAATCACACCGTCGCCCTCCAAAAGGCCACCGTGCAGATGGACGGCAATGAGGCGACCGGCACGTTGTCGGTGAACTTCAGCGGCGCCCGACCGGCCGTCGACGGTACCTTGGGGCTCCAGGCCCTCGACCTCTCCAAGTACGTCAACGCCAGCGGCAGCTCCGAGGGCGCGTCCGAAAAAAGCCTGCTGTCCATGGTGAGCGCTGCGAGCGGGCTCGAGTTCCCGCTCATCCAGATCGTCGAAGCCGATCTGCGCCTCTCCTCCGGCAGCGTCATCCTGCCGGGCGTGTCGATCGGGCGAAGTGCTGCAACGATCTCGCTCAAGGGCGGCAAGATGATCGCCGACATCGCCGAGCTGGAGATCGACGACGGCACCAAAGGCGGCGGCCAGTTGCGCATCGACACGAACGGACCGAGCCCGAGCTACGACATCCGCGGCAAGCTTGAGGCGCTCGACCTCGGCCGCGCGGGTCGGGCCATATTCGGCCACCCCACCATCCAGGGCCGCGGCGACGTGATTGTCGAGATCTCCGCTTCCGGAGATACGGGCACGACCCTGCTCGGCTCGCTCGACGGCAAGCTGAGCGTGACGCTCGTCGAGGGCGGTCAACTCGGTCTCGACCTCGATCAACTGACCGCCGCCACGAATTCTCCGCAGCCAAAAAGCGTCTGGCAGGCAGCGAGCAGCAGCACGATGGCCATCGATACGCTCGACGCGCGCTTTGCCGTGGCAAAGGGGATCATTCGCACCGAAGTCGCCGAGGCGGTGGCCGGCAGCCGCGCCATGAAGGCCGAAGGTGCCATTGATTTGCCCTCGCGGCGTCTGGACATCGAGCTGGCGATCGGCGATCGGGCCAAAGCGGATGCCGCCGAGCCGACAAATCCGGGCAAGATCGACGTCATCGACATGCACGGTCCATGGACGGATCCCAGCTTGCGTCCGGCCGCCACGCCCGTCGATTCAGGCGCGCTGCAGCTCGGACCGCGCGATCCCGGCTAGGCCTGCCGCCTCACAACAGCTCAGTGATCCTCTCGGCGGCCGCAGCGCGCTCATCGGCCGTCATGTGCAAGCCGCACTTGGTGCGCCGCCACAGCACGTCGTCGGGATCGCGTGCCCACTCGCGCTCGACGAGGTATTGGACCTCCCCTTCGGTGAGGCCGCCGCCCAACGCTTGACCGAGATCGGCCTCGCTGCGCGCCTCTCCCAGAACCTCCTCGACAAGCGTCCCGTAGCGCCGCGCAAGGCGGCCGAGGAAGCCCGGATCGAAAGCAGGGCGGCTGCAGGCGAGGCGCGAGATAAAGCCAGGCAAGCCGCCGTCGCCGAGGTCACCGCCCGGAAGCGGGGTGGCAGCCGTCCACGCGGGCTTCATCGGCGGCAGGTGCGGGGCGAGCTTGGCCAACGCCTGCTCCGCTAAGCGCCGGTACGTCGTGAGCTTGCCCCCGAGCACGGTCAGTAGAGGCGGCCGGTCCGCGTCGGCGCTGAGCTCGAAGCGATATTCGCGCGTCACCGATGACGCATCGGCACCCGGGTTGTCGTCGTAGAGCGGCCGCACGCCGGCATAGCTCCATACGATGTCGCTGCGCGAAGGCGGGCTCGAGAAGAAGCGCCGCGCAAGATCGAGAAGATAGTCCTCCTCGTCCGGGCTGATCGTCACCGCGGCCGGGTCGCCCGCGTAGGGAATGTCGGTGGTGCCGATCAGCGTGAAGCGCTCCTCGTAAGGAATCGCGAACACCACGCGCCCGTCCGGACTCTGGCACAAATAGGCATCGTCGGCGCCCCTGATCCGCGGCACGACGACATGACTTCCCTTGACGAGCCGCACGGGCTCGCGCGCATGGTCGTAGCGCTCGTCGACCTCGTCGGCGACGGCTTGGACCCACGGGCCGGCGGCATTGACGAGCGCACGGGCACGGACCTCGCGTGCGCCATCGCGGCCCTTGAGCCCGACGCGCCACGCCCCGTTATCGGCGATCATGCTCTCGACGCGCGTGCGCGTCTCGATCACCGCACCCTTGTCGGCGGCCGCGCGCGCGTTGAGAACGACGAGGCGGGCATCGTCGACCCGGCAATCCCAATAGGCAAAGCCGCGGGCGAGCTCGGGCTTCAGCGGCAGACCGGCCGCATCGCGATTGAGGTCGAGCGTTGAGGACGCCGGGATGCGGCGGCGCGCACCCAGGTGATCGTAGAGAAAGAGGCCCGCGCGCAGCACGAAGGCCGGGCGCCCGCCTGGCGCTAAGGGCAGCACGAAGCGCTGCGGCCACACGATGTGCGGGGCCTTGGCCAGCAACACCTCGCGTTCCTTCAGGGCCTCGCGCACCAGCCGGAACTCGAAATGCTCCAGGTAGCGCAGACCTCCGTGCACAAGCTTGGAGCTGCGCGAGGAGGTGGCGCCGCCCAAATCACCCATCTCGGCCAGGAGGACGGAGAGCCCGCGGCCGGCAGCGTCGGCCGCGATACCCACACCGTTGATGCCGCCGCCGACGACAACGAGGTCGTAAGTCATGGGCTTGAGGCTAGCATGCAAGCTCTTATGAGGCCGTTTCCGCCGCGAGCCGCCGCGGCACGACGAGTGAGACCGCGACCATGGCCACGATGCCCACGGGCAGCGCCAGAAGGGCCGTCGCCAGGTTTTTGATACCCCACCAATTGGCGATGCCTTGTGCATGGGCATCGAGCACCGCCCAGGCCGCGTCCTTCGCCGCCCCCGGCTCGGCCGCCGCCCAGGCCTGCTTGAGCTCGGCGAACGTCTCTCTGGCGGTCGGCCCGGCGCTCGAAAGCGACTGCCAGGTCTCGAAAAAGCTGACTGCGAAATAGCGTGTGCCCACCAGATAGAAGAGGCACACCGCCAGTCCTGCACTCATGGCGACGACCGCGGCGGGGGCGCTGGCACGCCGCCACCACAGCCCGGCAACGAGTGCGGGGAAGAGACCGCAGGCGGCAAGCGTGAAGGCCCAGGTCGCCACCGTGAGGATGCCGGCAGGCCGCGTGGCCGCTGCGAAACCCGCCCCGACAACGGCGGCGACCGCGATCGCATAGGGTGCGAAGCGCGCGGCTGCGCCTCCGCGTGCGGCTCGGGCGTCCCAGCCGAACGCTGCGGCGATGGCGAGGAGCGGCCCATCGGACGTCACCAGGGCCGCCGCCAGCGCGGCGGCGGCGAGCAGCCCAAACATCGCGTGCCCGAGCCCGGTGATCTCCGGCGCCGCGAGGGCGATCATGTCGGGTTGCAGCGTCAGGTCCTGCAAGCGCAAGACGCCGCTCGCGTCGGGCACCTCGGCGCAGGCCGCGGTGACGGCAGCGGCATCGGTCGCCGCGCGCCCGCAAATCTCGACGAGACCAAGCTTGCCGTAGGTGAAGATCCATGCCGGCAGAGCGGCCAGATCGGTGTGGTCGGCCACGAGCTTCAGAACCGCGAGCTTGGCATACGCTGCCAGGGCGGGCGCCGCGGTCAGAAGCAGGGCGACGAAGAAGAGTCCCCAGACGGCCGACCACCTTGCTGCGCGCACCGGCTCGACCATGAGATGCCGCGACAGAACGTTGGGTAACGACGCGGTGCCGACCGCGAGGCCGAGGACGAGCCCCAGAAAGTTGAGCGGATTGAGCGACAGAAACGGCGTCAGCATCGGCTTCAAGACGGCAGGATCGGCGAGGTCCTGCTCGAGCAGCGTCTCCTCCAGTCCTTGGATCTGCCAGAGCGCGTTCGCATAAGCGATCTGCGGAACGGGGAGCCCGTACCATTCGCCTGAGAGCTGCACGGCGGGTGCGAGGAAGGCCAAGAGCATCAGCACAAAGAGGATGGCGCGGACCCACGCCGTCCCCGCCATGCCCCTCAGCACAAAGCAGGCGATTAGCGCCGCGCCCGCAACGGCGACAGCGTGAGCGAACTCCAGCCCTAGCAGGCGCGCGCCCACGAGGCCCGCCGCCATGAGCTGAGCAACGAGCAAGATCGCCATGGACACCACGACCACCAGTGCGGCGAGCAAACGCGGCGCGCGGCCGTAGCGCAGCGCGAAGAGCTCGGGAACCGACCCGGCCCCCATCCGCGGCAGCACAGGCGCCACCAGAAGCTGGAGCAGGAGGATGCCGGCGCCAAGGCCGAGAGCGAAGGCGAGGCCGTCGTGCCCCCAAGTGAAGACAGCACCGGTGACGCCCAGGAAGAAGGCCGCCGAGACCGTATCGGTGGCGAGCGCCAGCCCTCGGGTGACGGCCGGCGCCCCGAGCGCGCGCGGCTCCGGCCGCCCCGAAGCAAGCAAGCGCGCGAACATGGCGACGGCCGCCGCCGCCGCAAGGCCCAGCGCAAAGTAGCCGGCGTCGATCCACTGGGACGCAGGACTCATGCGTTGCAGAAGCAAGAGCAGGACGACCGCCGCGCCGACGGCGCAAGCGAACACGCACAGCAAGGTGGTCAATCGTGCGCGAACTTCAGCGCTTTTCAGCTCGAGCGCCATGGATGGAGCCTGTCCCTACTGGTCACCGGCGCCAGCGATCCCATCCTGGCGGCGCGCAGACAGAATCGCGATGACTAGAAAGGCCATCAGCGAACCCTGCGCGGCCATGAAGTAGCCGAGCGGAATGGCTGCCACGTCGACGACGTTGAGCGACTGGCCGATGCGTGGGATCGCGAAGGCGAAAAGCCCCCACGCCAGAAGCGCAAGATAGGGAAAGCGGGGTGACCGGTCCCGCGGCTCGGTGCCGTCAGACCGATGAGGCGTTGCGTCGACCACAGCTTCCCTCGTTACTCGCAGCACTCAAGACGGCGCACACTGCCGCGCATCTCTTCTGCGATCAAGCGTGCAGGCTTTTGCGACAAGGGAATGGCGAGCTGGGCGGGGCCAGCGGGGCCGCGATCGTGGAGGCCAGAAACGGAGAAGGCGGGGCGATACGCGCGGCATCCCCCCGCCCGGGATCTTCTCCCTAGACTTGGACCTTATTCGATTTTTTCGAGGCCGGCAGATCGGTCCCTGATTCGTCGGCCCGGGCACAATGTGCGAGTGGTCCGTGAGCGTCAAGCGATCTTGCACGCAATTTTCTGATGCAGTGCAGCGATTTACGCGTTCAAAGCTCGGAGAGATGGTTGACAAGCGAAACGATCACCGGCGCCCTGAAAAAATCAGGAGACGCTCGGCGTGCAGTCCTCGTCCGCAGGCAGAGGATCGCAGCCCTTGTTGCCGACGCAGACGCGCAGCGCACGACTGACGGCGCTCGAATAGAGGCCGTCGATCGAGCCGAAGTAGAGACCCTGCGAGCGAAGCCCGCACTGGTACATCTTGATGACGCGGCCGCCGCCGAAGCGCATGGCGAGCTCGTAGTCCGACAGGGCCGCCTCGGCGTCGCCTTCCGCCTGCCGGATGTGCGCGCGTGTGTCGAGTGCGTAGGGGCTGCCGGGTGACAGTCGCAGCGCCCGCTCCACGTCGTCCAAACCGTCAGGAGCGCGCCCGAGCTTGAAATAGGCCCACGCCCGGTTGTTGAGCGCGGCCACGAAATCCGGGTTCAAACCGATCGCCTTGTCGTAGTCGCCGAGCGCCTTCTCGAACTGCCCTATCAAGGAGTAGGCCAGCGCCCGCAGGCCATAGGCGAGGCTGCGTTGCTCGGGCCCCAGCTCCGGGGTCTCGATCAATGCCGAGCAGCCGCTGATCCGCCGCGCATTGTCATTGCTCAAGCAGTCGAGCGTGGGATCCCCGGCCGTGGCAAGGGCTCCGGCTCCGCTCCAGAAGAGCAGGGCGGCTACCGCCGCAATAAGGCTTGGGGCTCTCATTGTCGTTCTGCCTCGTCCCGGCCGAAGAGGCGCCGCGCAGCGCACACCAACCCATGAACGCATCGAAATCCTGGCGTCTGCAATAGCAGTCTTTACGCCAAATGGAATAGCGCTGCGGTGCAGCGCAAATGAGGCGGCTGCGGGGCGCTTAACCCCTTGGCGCGCGGACTTGTGCTAATCTCAGCCGGCGGATTTCAGCGAACGGGCAGCGTTCCACGTGAAAGAACGGCGCATCCTCCTCGTCATCGGCGGCGGCATTGCCGCCTACAAGTGCCTGGACCTCGTGCGACGCCTGCGCGACGAGGAGATGAGGGTGCGCGCCGTGATGACGCGAGCGGCCGCCGAGTTCGTCACGCCGCTCTCCGTGGCCGCGCTCACAGGCGAGAAGGTCTTCACCGAGCTGTTCGACTTAGATGACGAGCACGAGATCGGCCACATCCGCTTGTCGCGCGAGGCCGATCTCCTCATCGTCGCGCCGGCAACGGCCGACCTGCTCGCCAAGATGGCCGGCGGTCATGCCAACGATCTGGCGAGCACCCTCCTCATGGCGACCGACAAGCCCGTGCTGGCCGCGCCCGCCATGAACCCGCGCATGTGGCTCAACCCGGCGACGCAACGCAACGTCGCCCAGCTCGAGGCCGACGGCGTGCACTTTGTCGGCCCCAACACGGGCGAGATGGCCGAGCGCGACGAGGCGGGGCCCGGGCGGCTCGCCGAGGTACCGGAAATCATCGCGGCGGCGAAAACGATTCTCGCTGAGCGGCGCTCGGTCACACCCTTGCGCACGGGCCGGCCCCTCGCAGGGCGACACGTCCTCGTGACGAGCGGGCCGACGCACGAGCCGATCGATCCCGTGCGCTACATCGCCAACCGCTCGTCGGGCAAACAGGGCCACGCCATAGCCGCGGCGGCAGCCGCGCTCGGTGCGCGCGTCACGCTCGTCACCGGCCCCGTCACACTCCCCGATCCGCCGCAGGCCCGCGTCATCCGCGTCGAGACCGCCGAGGAGATGCTGCAAGCGGTGCAGCAGAGCCTCCCCGCCGACGTCGCCGTCTTTGCCGCCGCCGTCGCCGACTGGCGGGCGGCCGCAGCTCCTTCCGAGAAGATCAAAAAGAGCGGCGCAACGCGCGCACTCGAGCTCGTCGAGAACCCGGACATCCTCGCCACCGTCGGCAAGGAGCCAGCGCAGCGCCCACCCCTCGTCATCGGTTTTGCGGCGGAGACCGGCGACGTGGTCGCCTACGCTGCAAAGAAGCGCAAGGCCAAGGGCGCCGATTGGATGGTCGCCAACGATGTCTCGCCTCAAAGCGGCGTGCTGGGCGGCGACAGCAACACCGTGCATCTCGTCACCGCGAACGGCGTGGAGGATTGGCCGCCCATGAGCAAGCAGGACGTGGCGGAGCGGCTCATGCTGCGCGCCGCCGAGCATTTGCGGCGTTCGACGGCGGCGGCCGAATGACTACAACTCGCCCAAAGGACCGCGCGCGCGTGCGTATCGTCCGTCTCGGCCACGCCGCCGGCTTGCCGCTCCCGTCCTACCAGACCAAAGGCGCGGCGGGGCTCGACCTCGTCGCCGCGATCGATACCCAGCATCCCCTGACGCTGGCGCCCGGCGCGCGTGCGCTCGTGCCGACCGGACTTATCCTCGAGCTGCCGCCGGGCTTTGAAGCCCAGGTGCGCCCGCGCTCGGGGCTCGCACTCAACTACGGCATCGCCGTTCTCAACAGCCCGGGGACCATCGACAGCGACTACCGCGGCGAGGTCGGCGTCGTTCTGGCGAACTTGGGGCACGCGCCGTTCGAGATCCGCAGAGGCGACCGCATCGCCCAGATCGTGGTGCTCCCCGTGGCCCGCGCCGAACTCGTCGAGGTGACCGCGGTCTCCGATACGTCGCGCGGGGACGGCGGTTTCGGCTCGACGGGAAAGTCGGGTCGCGGCCCCGGCAAAAGCTCCGCCAAAACGCCCCAAAAAAAGAAAGCAATGCCACCACGGTCGGCGCGAGCGAAATCGCGTTCGCGAAGCCAGGGTATGGCCAAGCGCTGAAACGCCAAACCGGCTTGACACTGCACGCCTTTCCTACAACTTGGCCTTGCGAGTGGAAGCAATTGTAGCGAGACCCCGCTTCCTTTTCCTGCCGGGCCGGACCGGGCGATACGTGAGCAGGTTGCTATGAACGAGAGATCCGACTTCAAGACCCTCGCGGCCACCAAGACGTGGGGGCGCGGCCGCGTCTACGACTCTATTGCCGAAACCATCGGCCACACCCCGCTCGTGCGCCTGTCGAAGATCATGGCGGCGGCCAAGACCAAAGCCGACATCCTGATGAAGCTGGAGTTTTTCAACCCGCTGTCGTCGGTGAAGGACCGCATCGGCGTGTCCATGATCGATTCACTGGAGGCGCAGGGGCACCTCGTTCCCGGCAAGACGGTCCTCGTCGAGCCCACCTCCGGCAACACCGGCATCGGGCTCGCGTTCGTCGCGGCCGCGCGCGGCTATCGGCTCATCCTGGTCATGCCGGAGTCGATGTCGATGGAGCGCCGTAAGATCCTCACCCATCTTGGCGCCGAGCTGGAATTGACGCCGGCGGCAGGCGGCATGCCCGTCGCGGTGGAGCGCGCCGCCGAGCTCGCAAAGACCATTCCCGGCGCCGTCATTCCCGGTCAGTTCGACAATCCCGCCAATCCGCTCGTGCACGAGCTGACGACGGCGGAGGAGATCTGGAACGACACCGGCGGCAAGGTCGATGTCCTCGTTATCGGCGTCGGCACGGGCGGCACGCTCACAGGCTGCGGACGCGCGCTGAAACCGCGCAAGCCGAGCCTCAAGATCATCGCGGTCGAGCCGACGACGAGCCCCGTGCTCTCCGGACAGCCGCGGGGGCCCCACAAGATCCAGGGCATCGGCGCGGGCTTCATTCCCTCGATCCTCGACACCAGCTACATCGACGAGATCGTCACCGTGTCGAGCGAGATGGCTTTCGACGTCGCGCGCATGCTGGCCAAGGTCGAGGGCATCCCCGGCGGCATCTCCACCGGCGCCAATCTGGCGGCGACGCTCACCGTCGCCGAGCGCCCGGAGATGGCCGGCAAGACGATCGTGACGTTCGCGCCATCGAGCGCGGAGCGCTACTTCTCCAGCGATCTCTTCCTCGATCCGGTAGCCAAGTCCGCGGGCTAGTGTGATGAGCGAGAAAGTCCACTAGCGCCGCCACGATCCCGCCATTGCAAACCCGCCAAGCCGCCACGAGACCATCGAGGTCGGGCCGCAAACGACACGTAGAAACGCAACTCTCTTCTGGCTAATCCGGAAAGGGAGTTGCCATGCAAATGTTTTCCATCGCTACGGCCGGGCTTGCGGTTTTGAGTCTTGCCGCCGCAGCACCGCGCTCTGCCTTCGCCGACACCAAGACCCGCATCTCGGGTCCTTATGCTCACGAAAAGCTCGCGGTCTATTTCGTTCACGGGCCGAGCGCCGAAGGTCCCGTGCCACTCACGTTGCAAGAAGCGCTCGAAAAGGGAAGCGTACGCGTCCTGGAAACGGGCGAGGTCAACGAGCTCAAGATCGAAAATACCGGCTCGGAGGATATCTTCATCCAGTCGGGCGACATCGTGAAGGGCGGCAGGCAGGACCGCGTTCTGCGCATGAGCTTCGTGCTGCCGCCGAACTCGGGCGAGGTTGCGCTCGCCGCCTTCTGCGTCGAGGCCGGCCGCTGGTCGGCGCGGGGCAATGAGAGCGCCATCGCCTTCCTGAGCGCCATAGAGGCGATGCCCTCGCGCGAGGCCAAGCTCGCCATGCGGGCGCCGCTTCCAACGGCATCCGTCCCCGAGCCGAACGATATCCGTCGGATGAACCCAGCGGGATCCGACGTCACTTATCTGCGGCAGAGGGAGGTGTGGGACTCGGTTGCCAAGACACAAAGCAATCTCTCGAAGGTGCTGACGTCTTCGGTCGCCTCGCCGGACTCGGAGACGAGCCTGCAGCTTTCG
>CAYUBZ010000026.1:0-4336 GCA_964443205.1 uncultured Hyphomicrobium sp.
TATTTTAGTTTGCGCGAGAAGAGCGCGCGCGCCGAGGGGCGCCCTCCCGGACGATTTATCGGCAGTATCGGCTCCATCAACTTGATCGCCTGCCAGAAGATGATGGGAAAGATCACGATCAAGAACACGCCGATCACGACCAAATCGTTCATCTCCGCGCGGTAGCCACGGTAAAGTACCAGCATGCCGGAGCCGATCCCCGCAGCCGTGAGCAGGGTGATGAGGATCGCCTCCAGGTGATGATAAACGACATACCAAAGGCCGACGACGGCAAGGGCGGTCGTCAGGCCGATGGCGGTCAATACCGCGGGGTGTTCGCCCAAATAGCGGACTGCATCACCGAGCATGGTTTTGCCTCCTGAGCCCGAGCAGCAAGTTCCGGAAGCTTTTTGGATCCCCCGGGCGTCAAATACCACCCTCTTTTACCGCGTGTGCGGAGTTCGTGCGAAAGAAATCGGCAGCGCGGCGCCGGTGCAACAGCGTCACGAGCCTGTGGACAAGCCTTCGGGCAGCATGAGCTGCGAGCGCATCAACTTGCCGTTGGCGGTGCGCGGCAGCGTCTCGACGAACAGATAAGCGCGCGGGCGCTTGTAGGGGGCGAGCCGGTCGGCGACAAATTGCTCGATCTCCCGGATCTCGGGCCCAGCGCCGGTCCGCGGCACGATGAAGGCGGCGATCACGCTGACGTCGGGGCGCACGCGCACCTCGGCGCAACCGGCCTCGGCGATGTCGGGATGCTGGAGAAGGACTGTCTCCACCTCAAGAGGAGAGACGCGGTAGCCCAGCGCCTTCATCAGATCGTTGGCGCGGCCGCGGTGCGTCACGTATCCCTCCGCGTCCATCTCCGCGATGTCCCCGCCGATGAACCAGTCGCCTCTGATGACGTCCGCCTCCTCCTGCGGCCGGTTCCAATAGCCGAGCATCAGCCCCGGATCGGAGCGGTGGACGGCGAGCAGGCCTTGGGTGCCGGGTTCGAGCGGGTCGGTGCCGCCGTCGAGACCGAGGATCGCGACGCGGCGTCCCGGCTGCGGCTTGCCGATCGCACCGGGCTTGCGCGGGACGGTGGGACTCGATGATACGTAAGTCGAGATCTCGCTCATCCCCAGCGCCTCGTAGAGCGCGGTTCCCGTGCGGCCCGTCCACTCCTCGAACAGCCCCGGCGGCGGCGTCTCGCCGGCGACGAGGCCATGGCGCAGCCGCCCCAGGTCGTCGGGCGCGGCCCGCGCATACTTGAGGATCTGCCGGTAGAGGCCCGGCACGGCGGCAAACAGCGTGGCTCCGGTCTGCGCGATGAGCCGCGGCCACAGCGTGGGGTCCTTCTCGCCCGTGTAGATGATTGCGCTGGCCCCGTTGGCCCACGGATCGGTCAGGCCTGTGCCCAGCGTGTAGGTCCAGTTGAAGGCGCCAGCGTGCAGCATGCGGTCGTTCGCGCCAATCCCATACCAGCCCTGATACATCGGCCGGCGCCCGAAGGCGGAGCGCTGGGCGTGCAGCACGCCTTTGGGGTTGGCCGTCGTGCCGGAGGTGTAGATCAGGAAAGCCGGGTCGTCGGCGGCCGTATCGGCGAAGGCGCCACGCGGCCCGCGTGCGATCATGCGCGCAATCTCATCGGCCTCGAAAATCTGCACGCCGCCCGGCAAGCCGCCGAACGCGAGGTCGGGCGCGAAGGCAATCGCAGCAGCGCCGCTGTCCTCCAACAGAAAGCGCGCCTCGCGCTCGGTCAGCGCGGCCGACGTGGGCAGCGGCACGAAGCCGCCGGCGATCGCGCCGAAGAACAGCAGCGCGTACGTGCTGGTGTTCTCCAGCCTGATGAGAATGCGCGCGCCCGGCGCGAGCCCCGCCGCTTGCAGGCCGGCGGCGATGCGCCCCACCGCCTCCTCCAGCTCGGCAAACGTCCACACCTCGGTCGGCGCGTTGGCGCCCGGATCGTCGACGACAATCAGCGCCGGCACCTGCGGATGCGCCGCTGCGGCCCGTCCGATGCAATAGGCCGCCATGTTGAAGCGGGGGGGCGGAGAAGCTTTCGTTGCGTTGCCCCCCGTCATTGCCCGACCGCCGACCACCAGCTGTCGACGTTGTAGCCGAAGAGCGGCGTCCGCTCGGGCTGCTTCAGCCGGGTCCAGTAGGCCAGCCACTGCTTGGGGATATAGAACAGCGGGATCACGTAGTCGCCTGACAGCAGAACGCGGTCGAGCGCGCGCACGGCGGAGACGAACTCCTCCTCCGACTTGGCCGCGAGCAGCGCACTTATCATGGCGTCGGCTGCCGGGTTCTGCACGCCGGCGAAATTATAGGAGCCGGGTGTCGTGGCGGCAGCGGAAGACCATCGAAACAGCTGCTCGTTGCCCGGCGACAGCGACGAGGGCCACGAATACTGGATCATGTCGTAGTCGTAGTTGGTGAGGCGCGCCTGATACTGGGCGCTGTCGACGACGCGCAGCTTGACCTTGATGCCGAGCCGCTCCACGTCGCGGGCAAAGCTCAAGAGCAGGCCCTCCTGCGTGGTCGACGCGGCCAGGATCTCGAACGCGAGCTGGCGCCCCGTCGTCTTGTCGACGAGCTTGCCGCCCTTCAGCTCGTAGCCGGCCTCCTTGAGTAGCCGGAAGGCCTCCATTTGGTTCTTGCGGCTGCGCCCGGTTCCGTTGGTCGTAGGAAAACGGTAGCGCCCCTCCAGGATGTCGGGCTTCACGTAGCTGGCATAGGGTGCCAGCAGGGCGCGCTCGCGCGCATCCGCGGGGCGTCCGGCCGAGGCCAGAATGGAGCGCTCGAAGTAGCTCTGCGTGCGGCTGTAGAGTCCGGCATACAGCGTGCGGTTGATCCACTCGAAATCAAACAGGAGGATGAGGGCCTGGCGCACGCGCGGGTCGGCGAACACCTTGCGGCGCGTGTTGAACACCAGGCCCGTCATTCCGGCAGGAAGCCCGATGTCGAAGGCGTGCTTCACCACGCGGCCTTCCTTCACCGCGGGAAAGTCGTAGCCGTTGGCCCAGCGCCGCGGATCCTCCTCCGGCCACAGGTCGATCTGGCCCGTCTTGAAGGCCTCGAACATGACCGAGCCTTCCCGGAAATAGTCGAAGCGGATCTGGTCGAAGTTGAAGCGGCCGCGGTTCACAGCCAGGTCCTTGCCCCAATAGTTGGGATCGCGCTCATACGTGATGGAGCGTCCGGCATCGACCTTGGCGACGCGATAGGGACCCGAGCCGATGGGTGCATCCAAGCTGGTGTCCTCGAACGTCTCCGGGTCGACGAGATGGCGCGGCAGCACCGGCAATAGCCCGAGGATCAGCGGGATCTCGCGGTCGCCGGTGGGATCGAAGGTGAAGCGCACGGCATGGTCGGAGAGCCGCTCCGCTTTCGCGACCTTGGCGTAGTAAGTGCGGTGATTGGGACGGCCCTTCTCCTTGAGCAATTCGAAAGAGAACAGCACGTCGTCCGCCGTGATGGGCTTGCCGTCGGAGAAGTGCGCGTGTGGGTTGAGGTTGAAGGTGATGGAGCTGCGGTCCTCAGGCACCTCCACGCTCTCCGCCACGAGGCCGTAGAGCGTGAAGGGCTCGTCGAGCCCGCGCGCCATCAGGCTCTCGATGACGAACTCGCGGATGCCGGCGGCGGGCTCGCCCTTGATGATGAGGGGATTGAGGCTGTCGAACGAGCCCCAGGAGGCGAGCGCCAGCCGCCCGCCCTTGGGCGCGTCCGGATCGACGTAGGAAAAGTGCTGGAAGTCCGCAGGTTGCTTGGGCGTGCCATGCATGGCGATCCCGTGCACCGGCTCCGCGCAGCAGGACCACGCGCCGAGCGCGAGTGCCATGAGTGCGGACGGGACAAAAACCTTGCGCAACGCGGGGGCTCCGGGCTGTTCCGCCACCGGCGTCTGGGGCCGGCAGCATTGCAAATCCGCTCGTCTTTATCACAAGTTACCGGTGGGGCATTGCCAGGCCCTAATCGCAGCGCGATAAGGGGTGCGTTGCGCCTTTGCCACGATCGTCGAAGGCGATCTCGAGATTGCCCGGGCCCCGATTCTTGTGGCCACGGGATTGCCGCAATCGCGGCCTTACTGCCCCCTCAATGGACGCCGACGGGCGTCTAATGCGGTGCGCCGCTCGTGCGCGCCAAGGGGCTGAGCTGGCGGCACCAGCTCTCGGAAGAGAGGTTGTTATTCCATGACATATGCAGTTTGGCGCCCACGTGCGGGCGCAGCACGGCTTCGCCATGAGGGCAAGACGCGGGGTGTCCACCGCGTCGCTGGGCTGTGCGCGGTTCTGGCGCTCGGACTCCTGACGGCGGGCGGCTCTGCCTGGGCCCAAGACAAGGCGGCGCCTGCGGCCAAGGCTCCCGCGGC
>CAYUBZ010000026.1:4436-15442 GCA_964443205.1 uncultured Hyphomicrobium sp.
GAAGAAATCGACCCAATGGGTGAAGCTCTGCGACAAGATCAAGATCAAGGGCAAGCCGGCCGCGGACGGCAAGGAGGGGACGCCGGAAGAGAAGGAGCTGTGCAGCACCATGTTCGAGGCGATCGAGAGCAATACCGGTCAGCTCATCGTCTCGGTCGGGCTCCAGCAGATGCAAGGCGCGCCCAAGCAGGTGCTGGCGGTCATGGTGCCCCTTGGTGTCGTCATTCCCGGCGGCGTGAAGCTCGCCGTCTACAGCAAGGACCAGTGGGAGAAGGCCGCCAAGAACGAGAAGATTGAGCTGAAGGATCTCAAGACCGCCGATCTCAAGTTCGCGCACTGCCTCCCCGTCGGATGCACGGCCGAGACGCAGGCGAGCCCCGAGCTGCTCGAGCTGTTGAAGGGCAATGCCGGGCTCGCGGTGCTGGCGATCTGGGCCAATGGCAGTCAGTTCACCGTTCCCGTGCCCCTCAACGGGTTCGCCGAAGCGCTCGCGGGCAAGCCCATCGACAAGGCGGAGTACCAGGCCAACCGCAAGAAGCTGATGGAGCACATCATGCAGCGGCAGGCCGAGTACCGAGAGAAGATGAAGGCCGAGCAGATGAAGAACTTGCCACCGCCGCCAGGTGCGGCCGCGGCTCCCGCTGCGAAGGCCGCCCCGAAGAAATAGCGTCATCGCATTTCGGGCTGCAAATGCCAAAGACCGTCCGGTCAGCCGCCGGGCGGTCTTTGCTTTTGTGCGTTGGCTTAGTGCGACTGCAGGAACAGCGCCCGGTAGCCGCCATTCTCGTCCTCGGTGAAGAGCTCGGAGAGTTGCGGGTGGCGGAGCGGCTGGCCGGTCTCGTCGGGCATCAGGTTCTGCTCGGAGACATAGGCGATGTACTCGGTGTCGGCGTTCTCGGCCAACAGGTGATAGTAGGGCTGGTCCTTGTGGGGGCGGATATCGGCTGGAATCGCCAGCCACCACTCCTCGGAGTTGTCGAACTCCGGATCGATGTCGAAGATCACGCCACGAAACGGATAGAACCGATGGCGCACCACCTGTCCCAGCGTAAATTTCGCCTGTCGCACCGTGCCCATGGCGTGCGTAGCACCTTGCCCGTCCGGGGCCCCGTCTGACCCGTGCCCATTCCAGAGAAGTGCGCGGCGGCTGTCAATCGTCTCCGCCAAACTGAGTATAAGTGCTGCGGCGTTCTTGCCGCACCGCATTTCGGCCTACAAACCATAGGCGGCGGCGCGCTCGGGGTCCTTGGCGGCGACCAGCCTGGCCAAATCGACGATCACTTTGGCCTGCTTCCAAGTCGCATCATCCTGCATCTTGCCGTCGATCATGACGGCGCCGGTGCCGTCGGGCATCGCTTCCAGAATGCGTTTGGCGAAGGCCACCTCCTTGTCGTCGGGGGAGAAGACGCGCTTGGCGATGTCGATTTGGCTGGGGTGCAGCGACCAGGCCCCGAGGCAGCCCTGCAGGAAGGCGTTGCGGAACTGGGCCTCGCACGCCGCCGGGTCGGAGAAATCGCCAAAGGGCCCGTAAAACGGCTTCAAACCGTACGCGAGGCAGGCATCCACCATCTTGCCAACCGTATAATGCCAAAGATCCTGCTGGAAGAACGGGCGCTTGGAAACGCTCTCGCCGGCGGCGTCCGCCAGTACGCCATAGTCGGGATGGCCGCCACCGACGCGCGTCGTCTTCATGCCGCGCGAGGCGGCGAGATCGGCCGGCCCCAAGCTCATGCCGTGCATGCGCGGGGACGCCCCCGCGATTGCCTCGACGTTGTTCACGCCCTCTGCCGTCTCGAGGATCGCGTGGATGAGGATGGGCTTCTTGACCGTGTGCTTGGCTTCGAGCTGGGCCAGCAGCTGGTCCAAATAGTGGATGTCCCACGGGCCTTCTACCTTGGGTAGCATAATGACATCGAGCTTATCGCCGACGGCGGCGACGATCTCGGTGACGTCGTCCAGCATCCACGGGCTGTTGAGACAGTTGATGCGCGTCCACAGGCCGGTTCCCCCGAAGTCGGTCTCGCGCGCCATGGCGATGAAGCCGCGGCGGGCTGCCTCTTTCTGGTCGGCGGCAATGGCGTCCTCCAGATTGCCGAGGACGACGTCGACCTGGGCAGCGATGTCCTTGATCTTGGCGCGGATCTTCTCGTTGTGCGGCGGCACGAAGTGGATCATGCGTTCGATCCGCACGGGCAGCGCGCGGTAGGGCTGCGGGGCGCCGATGGCGAGGGGTGCATAAAACTTGGCGGGTGTACGAGTCGCGGCCATCGGCTGGGCTCCCATGTTGCGGCGCAGCGCACTCTATGTCGCGACCCGCGGGAGTTCAACGCGCAGCCGACAGCCCGCGTCGCGGCCTGCCGCATCGCTGCCGCGCGGTGCCCAGAGCTGCCGAGAGCTGCCGAGAGGACGCCTCGACCTAGCTTTTTTGGGGGTCAAATGCGCCGACGATGGTGCGCAGGCTGTCGACGAACACCGAGGCCCGCGCCGCGGGCAGGGCGGCGACGAGCGCCTCGTCGATGCGACCGACGATCGGCTCGGAAGCCTTCAGGACATCGCGCCCATGCGGTGTGAGGGTGACGGCGTAGGCACGCGCGTCCTCACGGGTCCGCCGGCGCTTGAGATAGCCCTTGCGGATCATGATCTGCACGACCTGAGAAACGGTGGAGCGGTCGATGCCGGTGCTGTCGATGATGTCCTGCTGACTCGATCCATCCTTGTCGGCGGCTGCAACCAGGACGACGTACTGGCGCGCGGTAAGGTTGAGTCCAGCCATTTCGGTTTGAAAGAGCTCGCCGGCGCACTGTCGCACGCGGTGCAGCAGATGCATCGGGGACTGATCCAATTGAGTTTCGCGTGCCATTGGGAGTATTGCGCTTCCCATTTTCCCGTGCACTGAATCAATGAGCCGGTTCGGTAAACCACACGCCGGCCCCGATCGAGCGAATCGGAGCCTCAGTGCTAATATGAACT
Source organism: uncultured Hyphomicrobium sp. (assembly GCA_964443205.1). Taxonomy (GTDB): domain Bacteria; phylum Pseudomonadota; class Alphaproteobacteria; order Rhizobiales; family Hyphomicrobiaceae; genus Hyphomicrobium_A. The sequence continues at coordinate 7,407 of CAYUBZ010000026.1, forward strand.
TCGAAGTGAATACGAAGGTGCGCACCCCTGCTTGGCCGACGTGGCACGATCGGTTGACCGTGGCGGCAGTCGGGGGCGCGTCGGGGGCGAGACATGGCCATCGTTTTCTCGACTGAGGACATTCACCCGCGCGACCGGCTCAGCTATTGGCGCGAGGTCGCGAGCAACGCCGAGGTCGAGTTGAGCGCCCAGCCGGCCTTTCGCGCCACCCTTCGCAACCAAGTGCTCGACAACGTGAGCGTCAGCGAGCTCGACTGCGACCCTTGCGAGATCGGGCGGTCTGCACGCAACATCGCGCGGGCCGGCTGCGACCACTTCCTTCTGTCCATACAGCTGAGCGGGCGGGCGATCATTGCTCAGGATGATCAGTGCACGGTCGGCGAGAATGGAAGCATCGTTCTCGTCGATACGCGCCGCCCCTACACAATGAAAGTTCAGGGGGGCGGCAAGTCCATCGCTGTGATAATTCCCCGCCGGGCGCTCGAGGCCCGCTTGGGTGCCGCTGCGGCGCTCTCGGTGCGAGCGATGGATGCCGGCCGGCCGTTGACGGGGCTGGCATCGGCCTTTGTCTCTATGCTGCCCTCGCGCATCGATGCCGTCGATAAGTCCATCGAACCGCGCCTCGCCGAGCAGGCCCTCGATCTGATAGCGCTCGCCTTCTCGATCGAGGCCGACCAGACCGCGGTCCTTTCCTCGGTTCGCGCCACCGCGCTCATCCGCCTCAAAGCGGCCATCGAGGCCCGCCTCTGCGATGCCGCCCTGAAGCCTGCAGTGGCGGCCGCCGCCGCCGGCATGAGCGTGCGCTATGCAAACGACCTGCTGTCGCAGGAAGGCTTCTCGGTCGAGCGCTATATTTTGCATCGGCGCTTGGAGCGCTGCCGCCGCGCGCTTGAGGATCCGACGCAGGCGTACCGGATGATCGGAGAGATCGCGTTCAGCTGGGGTTTCTCCGACCTGTCGCATTTTGGTCGGCGCTTTCGCACCGCGTACGGGATCACACCCGGCGAGTGCCGGCGGCGCGCGCAGGCGACTGGTGAGTCGATGCAAGCGTTGCGAGGCAGCAGCACAGGGCAGTGAGCGATCGGCCAGACGGTCCGGTTGCGTAAAGGTGGAACAGGAATGGCGATAGTCTACTCGACGCGCGGCGTCCACCCGCGAGACCGGCTCAACTATTGGGTCGAGGTGGCTTCGAAAGCCTTTGTGCGGCACTCCTTCTCTGCCTCCGACGGCCCCGCATTCCTGGCCACCGTTCGTGCGGATCGCTTCGACGGAGTAGGCGTCGCATCGTTCGAGTCGGACGCTTGCAGCGTGGTCCGGTCGGCCCGCGATGTGGCGCGCTCCGAAAGCGACCCCATCTTGCTGTGTCTGCAGGTCAGCGGTGAAGGCCGGTTTGCGCAGGACGATCGGCAGGCCGTGACCGAGGCAGGCAGCTTCTTGCTGCTCGACAGCCGCCGGCCGTTTTCAATCTCTTTTCCCGGGCGTGCGCGCGAAGTTGCTTTCAGGCTTCCGCGCCAGAGGCTCGAGGCGCGGCTGGGCAACCTCGCGGGATTGATCGCCCGACCGATCGCGGCCGACGGGCCGGTCGGCGCCTTGGCATCCAAGTTTCTGTCGATGCTGCCCTCGAGAGTCGGTGGGCTCGATGAGGCGGCCGGTTCCATGGTCGCGGAGCAGGCCCTCGATTTGATGGCGTTGGCCTTCTCCGAAATGGACGGCGGAACCGGGACCGTGCTCTCTTCGCCGCGGGCTACCGCTCTCTACCGCCTGAAGTCCGTCATCGAGGCTCATCTCTGCAATCCCGATCTGAAACCGGCGGACGCGGCGGCAGCTGCCGGCATGAGCGTGCGCTACGCCAATGCGCTGCTCGCCCAGGAGAATTTCTCCCTTGAGCGCTACACTCTGCACCGGCGCTTGGAGCGCTGCCGCCAGGCGTTGGAGACTTCGGCGCAGGCGCACCGGATGATCGGCGAGATCGCGTTCAGCTGGGGGTTCTCGGATCTATCGCATTTCGGGCGGCGGTTCCGCGCCGCCTACGGGCTGGCACCAGGCGACTATCGCCGGAGCCGGCAGGAGGCGATTGTCGGTGGCGTCGTCGCGGCGCAAAGCAGCACGTCAAAGTGACTTCTCCTTGCGGGGCGAAGTGGATCAAATAAGAAAAGGCAGCCGCAAAGGGAGGACACCATGGACGCCATTACTTTCAAAAGTCTGGCGCTCGGCTTCGTCGCCGGCGCCATCGCGGTGGTCACCGTGCACGAGTTCATCAATTTCATTCTGCTGCAGGCGGGCGTCTTTCCCCGCGTGCCGTGGTCCATGAATCCCTCGGCGGTGACCGGCGTGCCGCAGATCGTCAGCGATATGTTCTGGGGCGGCGTGTGGGGCATTATCTTCGTGCTGCTCTACAGCTACATTCCGGGCGGCGGCCCCACGCTCAAGGGCCTGATCTTCGGCATCGTCGGTCCGGCCATTATCGGTGTGTTCATCCTGGTGCCACTGATCACCGGCCGCTTCCCGCTGTTCTTCGACTTCGACCCGAAGCTCATCGGGTCGGTGCTCCTCATCCTCGCCGGTTTCGGTGCGGCAATGGGGTGGCTCTACGGGTTTATGGACCAGCGGGTCTGAGCCTTTCTGCAGCTTGCTGCCTGCGTCCCGGGGCCCCGCTCCGGGACGCTTTGGCGCACGCCGACCAGCTTACGCTTCTGTAATCTTGCGGACATCTTCCCGAAAGAGGCGTTCGCTATCTTTGCCCCGCCTCCGGAAGCGGCCCACATGCGCATCCTTGTCATCGAGGACGACCCCGAAACCGCCGCCTATGTCTCGAACGGGCTCGCGGAGGAGGGGCACGTTGCGGAGATCCTGGCCGACGGGCCGGACGGCCTGTCGCAGGCCATGAACGAGATCTACGACGTCATCGTCGTCGACCGCATGCTCCCGCGCCTCGATGGTCTGTCGCTGGTGCGGGCCTTGCGCGCCGTCGGACAGAAAGTACCGGTCCTTTTCCTCACCTCACTGGGCGGGGTCGACGACCGCGTGGACGGACTCAATGTCGGCGGCGATGACTATCTCGCGAAGCCCTTCGCGTTCTCGGAGCTGATGGCACGTATCAACGCGCTCGCCCGCCGTCCTCACCTCAGCGACGCAGAGATCGTCTTGCGCGTCGGCGATCTCCAGATGGACTTGATCGCGCGCAAGGTGACGCGGGGCAGCGATGTGATCGATCTGCAGCCCCGTGAGTTCCGCCTCCTCGAGGTCTTGATGCGCAACAAGGGGCGCGTGCTGACACGCACCATGCTGTTGGAGCGGGTGTGGAGCTTTCACTTCGAGCCCAAGACCAGCGTGGTGGAGACGCATATCTCGCGCCTGCGCACCAAGATCGATCGGCCCTACGGCAGGGAGCTGATCCACACCGTGCGCGGGTGTGGCTACACGATTCATGATCACCAATGACATCTTGAAGCGTACGCCCGTGCGGCTGGCGGGCGCGTTCACGCTGCTCTTTGCGGTCACGGTCGTCGCGCTAGTCTTAGTGCTCTATCTGACGCTTCAAGCCGAGCTCGCAAGCCACATCCAAAAGCGCGTCGCGGAGACGAGCGACACCCTCGTTGCGATCGACGCCGAGCACGGGTTTGACGCGCTTGCCGCGGTGGTTGCCGACGAGGCGAAGTCGGTGCGCGACTTCGACAGCATCCTTCTGTTGCGTCGCAAGGACGGCAGCTTCCAGGCGGGCAATGTGAGGAACGTGCGCGTGTTCTCGGGCTGGGACGTTCTCGATCGCGCCTGGCTTCCCATGGTCGCCGACAAGGGCGATCCCGACGACCGGTTCTACGCCGAGTGGTATCCCGTCTCGCAAGGATACCTGCTCGTCGGCGGCAGCGACCGCGAAATCCGCGAGGTGCGGCGTATCCTGCTGCATGGTCTCGGCTGGGGGCTCCTCACCACCGTTCTGCTGGCCGTGGGGTCTGCCGTCCTACTCGCCCGCCGCACCCAGCAGAAGATCGATATTTTCGCGACCACGCTGGCCCATGTCAGCCATGGGGACATCGGCAGGCGCGTTCCGCTCACGGGCTCCGGGGATGACCTCGACCGCGTCGCGGCGCAGATCAACACCGCGCTCTCCCAATTGCAGAAGCTCATCGAGAACGTCAATCAGGCCTCCTCCGACATCGCGCATGACCTGAAGAAGCCGATTGGGCGTTTGCGCCGCCGTCTGGAGCTGGCGCTGGGCAGCGCCGACAACGTGAAGGACTACCGCGGGCGGGTGGAGGAGTCTCTGGCCGAGCTCGACGCGATCGTCGAGACGTTCGAGGCGCTCCTGCGCATCACGCAGATCGAGGCTGGCGCGCGCCGGTCGCGGTTCTGCTTAGTCGACCTCGGCGATGTGCTCGCCGACGTGGCCGATGTCTACGAGCCCGTGGCCGAGGAAAGCGGGGATCACCTCGAATGCGCCGTGCGCGGCGACGCGAACGCCGGAATCCTTGGGGATCGTGAGCTTCTGACTCAGCTCTTTGCCAACCTGATTGAGAACGCCATTCGTCATTCGCCGACGGGAATCCGCATCGGCGTCGATCTCCTGACGCAGGAACAAGAGCATGTGGCTATCGTTTGGGACACCGGGCCAGGAATACCCGCCGATGAGCGCGAGAACGTCTTTCGGCGGCTGTATCGGCTGGAGCGGGCGCGCACGACGCCGGGCAGCGGGCTCGGCCTCAGTCTCGCGGCGGCAATCGCCGATTTGCACGGTGCCACCGTCGCACTCGAGGACAACAAACCGGGACTGCGCGTAGTCGTGAGCTTTCCCAGGGCCTGAACGCGACGCGGCACGCAAAAAAGGGTGTAGTGCACGAGGGCACCACACCAGTTGGGAGGGACGGAGACAACCGCTTGGGTGCTATCCGCGGTTCTCAATCCCAGCGGTGGTAGCGGCAATGGCGCCGGTGATGATGCCACCAGCAATGGCGACGGTGATGCCGCCAGCCGACGTCACTGACGATCGTGGACGCGCGCGCGGCCGAAGCAAGCTGGCCATTGGTGCTAGAGACAGCGGCCGCTTGTCCGGCGCCGGCGCCCAAGCACATGAAGACCGCGCTGACGATCAACGACAGCGGAATGACACGTTTCATAGGAGGAACTCTCCGGATTGTTCAGAGCACCTTCGTGCGCCTGATGGGCAAGCGACGGGGATGACCTGAATGACGAGGTTGACGTTCCATTCGATGGAGGCGTCGGGCGGGGAAGCGGCAGGTCCGAGGACCCGCCGCACCGAGGAGAGAGCCTGTTACTTCTTCACGCACTTAGAGGTGGCGTCGTCCCACTTCATGGTCGTGATCTTTTCGCAATCGGCCTTGGTCTTCGGCGTGCTCTTGGCCTCAACGATAGGGGCGGCAAGGCCGAACAGGAGGCCGGCGAGAATGGCGGTGCTCAGAATCTTCGACATGTGGAACTCTCCATCTTCTGTCAGGGTGTCTCATGATCACCCGCGGCGGAGACTGCGCCGCGATCCTTGCCGCCACTTCGCCGCCGCCATACGGTTTCGTAAGGAAGGCCCGAACTGAAAAATCGCAATAATACCAAGGCATTACGCCCGCGCTGCGGGCGCTGCTTGGAGGTTTGTGTGTGGAGGGGAGGGGAAGGGGCGCTCACCCGTCGCCGGGCGGCGCCTCGGTCACCGTCAACGTGTAGTCGCCGGCGGCACTCGTGTAGTAGTCGCGCACGCGCAGGTAATAGATCGTCCTCGGCTTGACCTTGAAATTGAGGCTCACGTCGCCGCCGGGCGTGGTGTTGTGCCCGGTGCCGATCTGCGCCTTGCTCGCATCGTAGACAGCCACCTCCGGCTGCAACGTCGTCGATCGGTTCTGCACGAAAGCGCGCAGGCCGCCGTCGTCGCCGGACGTGACCGCGAAGTAGTCCACGTCGTTCTTGTCCATGATGCCGGCCGCAACCGGCCGGGCCACGACGATCTCCTTGGCGTGCAAGATGTCGTCGTTGGGCTCGTGCGCGTCGTAAGCTTTTGTGGCCACGATGCGCAAGAGATAGACGCCGACGTTCTCCCCGTAATAGTTGCTGACGCGCACCACGTAGGAGGTGGCGGGGTTGGCGACGAAGGCGTAGGCGACGTCGGCGCCTTGCGTCGTCTTGTGCGCCTCGCCGAGACTGGTCTTCTCATGATCGAACAGCTCGAGCCTCGGCTCCAGCTTCGTTGAGCGGTTCTGCAACTCGATGCGGATCCAGTCGCGGTGCGTCTCAGGCGTCGTGAAGACGAAATAGTCGGCGTCCTTGGGAGCGCCGACGGAAGCGGTGATCCACGCGCCGAGCGCGATCTCGTTGGTGCTGAGCCCGTCGTCGTTGGGCTCGCGCTCCTGCGCTTCGACCTTGACGTTCTGCGGCTGCGTTACCTGCAACGACTCGAGCGCTTGCGCCTTGCGCACCGCGACGACCTCGCGGTTGAAGTCGCGCGAGATCTCCTGTGCCGCCGCGATCTCGCTGTCGATCTTCTCCTTGACCTGCGGCGGGGCCGGCGGCGGCGAGGCGTTGGCGGCAATCGAGCTGGTCGTCATGCCTTCCTTCACCGCGGCGCGCACCAGGTCCCCGATGTCCTGCAAGCGCGCCTCATAGGCGCGCACTGAGCCCTTGCATTGCAGGAACTGCTCGGGGTCGACCCGGCCGGCGTCGAGCACCGTGCAGCAGGTCTTCAAGTTGAGCGCCGCCATCTGCGCGCGCTCGTCGAGATCGGTGAGCTTCTCGCGGCCGATCTGCAGCTCGCCTTCCGTCTTGAGGAAGCTGATGCGCGTCGACAACCCTAGCGAGCTCTCCTGGAAGATCGCGTCGCACGGCGACACCTTGCCTTTGGCGAGGTCGTAGCCGAGAAAGACCAGCGCGACGAGTGCAAGCGCTGCGCCCATGGCGCCGATGGACATGACGGAGCGGGGGAGGTTCTGCGGCGGCCGCCACCATGTGGGCTTGCGCGCCGGTGTCTTCTCGCTTCGATCGCTCACGGCCGCCTCCGCTGCCAGTGTCGTTCACCAACTGGCAGCGTTCATATCGCGGCAAGCGTTCATGTACGAGGCGCAAGCGTCCATTGACTGGTGATAACCCGCGATTCAGCCCTGCTGTTGGCACCGGTAATCGCGCGGTGAGCAGCCGAAGGCCGCCTTGAAGCGGCGATTGAAGTGGGACACGTCCGAGAAGCCCCACGCATAGACGATCTCGCTGATGGTGCGATGGGATTGCTGCGGGTCCTCCAGCGCGCTACGGCATCGCTCGAGCCGCCGGGACACGATGAATCGCCCGAGCGACGATCCCTGTCGCGACAACAGATCGTTGGCATAGCGAACGCTAATGCCGGCGGCGGCCGCCGCCGTGCTGGGATTGAGCGCTGGGTCGGTCAGACGGCTCTCGATCGCCATGCGCAGACGCAGAAGCGCAACCGCGCGCCCCGACGACACGGCCGGTGTGTCCGCGCCGGTTTGCGTCGCGAGCGCGAGCGCAGCCAGGTCGAGCACATGCTCAGTAACCTGCAGCTTGGCGGCCGGCTGCAACGCGTCGATGTGCTCGGGGAGCATTCTGACGTAATCCGATGCGATGGCGCAGACGCCGTCTCGACGGCGCACGGCGCGCGCCGTCAGCTGTGAGCTCGATGCGAGCCGCGCCTTCAATGACCGGTGCGGGATTTTGATGGCGATGTGTCTGCGGTGCTCGTAGCGGCAGAGGAAGGGTCGCTGCGCGTCGAGCAGCACGAGGTCGCCGGGGTGGATGACGGTTTCGCGGCCGTCCTGGATGAACGTGGCGCTGCCCATGAGCTGCAAGTAAAGCAAGAAGACATCATCCTCGCCGTGCGCGATGGCGCGAGCCGTGCGATTCACGGACTCCAATCCGAGGGTCTCAATGCTCATGATGCTGAGCTCGCCGAGCGGGGCGCGAAGCAGCGTCGCGTCGAATGCGGATCCAGCTTTCACCCGACATTCGTGATCGAGGATGGCCTTGCCTGCGACGTCCAGCCAATAGGTGACGCGGTCGCGCGGGTGGATGTCGGACATCGCGAGGAC
>CAYUBZ010000027.1:0-15282 GCA_964443205.1 uncultured Hyphomicrobium sp.
CGCGCGGCGGACTGCAGCACGCGCTGCTGGGCAGCGTCGCCGAATGGGTGCTGACGGAGGCTCCCTGCGACGTTCTGGCGGTGCCGCCGGGGCATTGAGCGGCCGCGTCCAGTGGGCGCCGGCCAGATGCATCTCCCACATGAGCGTTTGGCTCGCGGCGCGGACTGGGGCTTACTTTCCTACAAACGAACTGATCGCCGCTTTGGGGTACGCACCCTTGTCTTCCCGGTTGGCCCCGTTTTCGGCACTGGAGCTTCCGATGAACATCGACCCGATCTCAAGAGCATACAGATCCACAGCCGTCGTTGGCTTCACTGTGATCGCGGCATTTGTGGCGCTCAATTTCATGGTCGATTACGCGCCGTATCTCGAGTCCATGCTGCGCTCAGGCAATCGGGTCGCGCAGAAATACGGCGAGGCGCCGCTGCTCAAAGTGTACCCAGGCAAGAGCGCCGCCGAGATCAACGGGCTCCTGGCCGAGACGTGGTCGCGGCCCTACGCGTATGAGGCGTTCACCCAATTCAAGGAGCAGCCCTTCCAGGGGCGCTACGTGAACGTCGACGCGAGCGGCTTTCGCGCCTCTGCCAATCAGGCGGCCTGGCCGCCCCGCCAGGGGGAGGCGAGCGTGTTCGTGTTCGGCGGATCGACGACGTTCGGTTATGGGGTCGCCGATGCGGAGACCGTTCCCTCCTATCTGCAGGACGAGTTGCGCGCGCGCCTGCAGGCGCGAGTGTCGGTCTACAACTTCGGCCGCGGCTTCTACTACTCGACCCAGGAGCGGATTCTTTTCGAGCAGTTGCTGGCCGGCGGCCACGTTCCGGATGTGGCGATCTTCATCGACGGGCTGAACGAGTTCTCCTACCCGAGCGACGAGCCGCAGTTCACGCCGCGGCTGAAAGCGCTCTTTGGCTCGGTATCGTCGGTGCGCTCGGTCGTGTCGTGGTCGAAGCTGCCGGCTATCCGCGCAGTGAAGGGGCTCGTTCGCTCCGTGCGGGCCCCGTCGGCGGACACTGCCCAGGCGCCAGCCGCGCGTGCCGGCACCGATCAGGCGAGCGCGGGCGTAACCTCCATTGTCGCCCGGTATCTGGCCAACAAGAAGCTTATCGAGGCCATTGCGCGGGGCTACGGCGTCAAGGCGATCTTCGTGTGGCAGCCGGTGCCGCTCTACAAATATGATCTCGCGAGCCACCTGTTTGCCGCGCCCGCCGACAGTCCCGGTGTGGCGGAGGGGTACGAGGCGATGGCGGCGCGACGATTGCGGGAGGACTTGGGGGCCGATTTCTTGTGGTGCGCCGACATACAGGAGGGCCGCAGGGAGCCCTTGTACGTGGATCGCGTGCACTACACGGCGGCGTTCTCGAAAGCCACGGCGGCGTGCATTGCGGGGCTGATCAAGGAGCGTGAGCTTCTCGCTCCGCAATGAGTGGCAATCACTGCGCTCACGTCACAGGCTGAGGCCTTAGGGTCGCGAACCAGCGCGCCGCCCGGTCGTAGTCGGGTTCGGCCTGGAAGGCCGCGGCCGTGGCAAAGCCGTCGACTTGACCGAGGCAATAGGCGACGAGCTTCAGGAACTCCGGCACCTCGAAATAGGAGGTATGGATCAGCTCCCGCCAGGTGAGGTAGGTGGTGATGATGCCCCCGCCCTCTTCCTCGCTCTCGGAGAAGGCGAGCGTGCTGATCGCGTTGCGGAACTTGGCGAGCGATTGGAACGACATCTGGTTGCTGTAATCGGAGATCTTGCCACCGATCTCGGCCGGCAGGGACGGATAGGCGAGCGACATCCAAGCCGGGCGGTTGTCGGCGCCGAGCGCGATCTCTCCTTCCGTGTCGTTGCCCAGTGCCTGTCGCGTGATCTGGTGGTGCGTCATGTGGTTGAGGCTGCGGCTGAGATGCACACTGATGCGCACGGCAATGAACTGAATGATCATCAGAATGCCCAAGGCAAGCAGCGCGAACACGATGGGGACGAGCACGGCGGGCACCGCCAGCCGCAGAATTCCTCCGAATGGGCCCCTGCGCAGATTCTCGTCGACGAACGCGCTTGCCAGCTCGTCGGTGACAACGTGGAACAGCAGCTTGCTGTTGAGGGCGTACCTGTGCCCGCCGCCGCAGAGCGTGCCGCCTTCGCAAGGTTTCCCGTCCTCCTCCAGGAAGCGCCGCTTGAACCGCTGCGCCCGCACGATCTGGGGGAACTCGGGATAGGATTGCATGAGCTTCTGGCGTACCTCGCGCAGCTGCTTGCGCAACTGATCAACCTCCTGGCGCGCGGCTTCAGCGCGGGTCGGATCGAGAGTGGACGTCTGCGCTACATTTCTCGCTTGCCGCATCTTGACCCTGAGCTCGCGCATCTGCTGTTGGCCTGCCTCCACCGGGGCGGCGGCCTGGCGGTATTGCTCGACGTCGTAGAGTCTATTCTTCAGGAGGTTTGCGATGCCGACCATTATGGGCGGCGACGTGACGACAAAGAGATAGGCGAGCGGCAGCACGACGATCGCAACCAGCGTCAGCATCGGCACCGCGAAGTCGTTCCCGAAGAAATGCAGCTTCACGCGGGGCAGCAGCTTGAGACCCTGCACGGCCTCGTCGTCCTCGTGCCAGAGCGGCAGCCATTTGTCAGCGTAGCGGTCCCGCGCCTGCGCGAGGAGCTTGGGCCGGTAGGCGTAGCTTGCCCGCGCGTCGAGGATCTTCAGGACCGTGTAGAAGACCACGAACGGAAGGCTCATCATTCCAGCCGAGACGGCGAACCGCAGCAGCTGGCCCTGGCGCCTGCCGAGCAAACTCCCGTCCCAAAGCTCGCTGCCGAGGTAGAACAGGAACATCATCAGAAGCATCAGCGATGCCACCAACAAAATCTTGCGCGGCAGGGTCAGCCGCGTGAAGAGGAATCGCTCCTTGCGCAGCGCCACGAACGGCGTTCCCACCGTGATCCATTTCTTGAGGCCCTCGAGCGGTCGGCCCTTGGCCACGCTTTCCACCAGCGCCGAGGCGATGACGGACCCGCCGTGGCTGTGGCCGATCAGGCAATAGCTTTCCTTGCGTTCCTCGAGCGGACGAAGAAACGCCAGCAAGGCCGATCCGGCCTGGCGCCGGGCCTGCTCGCTGTTCTCGCCGCTCCACGTGAACGCCGAGAAGTCGAGGCGGCCGTCCACGGCATCGAGGCGTTGGCGGACCTCCTGCTCGCAGCGGCTGCCCGATTGCCACCACTGGAGCTCGGCGGGCGCCGGCGCATCCGGCGGGCCCACGATGTGAGCGTACGTACCGTGTACGGTTACGACCGTTGCCAAAGTCCCCCTCCCGTGACGCTGAAAGCGCCTCTCACGCAAGACGGGGTTGGTAATCCCGCGTCTTGACAATGCCAAGACATCGTTGCCCAGAGATCGCCCCCGACATTACCCCGCGTGCGGTAAATCCGCTGCCCGGTTGCGCCAGATCAAGGCCGGGGGCGGCATTTATGACACTATTTTGAAAGAGTGACGGAGAGGGACCGTTGTGGTCCCGTGCGGACTGGCTTGCCCAGACGCCCCAGCATCGGCGAAGGAGCTCGCCATGGTGACGCTGGAAGACTGCATCGCCTTTAGCGGACTGACGGAAGCGGAGGTTCTGGCGCTCGCCGAGCACGAGCACATCCCGGAGATCGCAGCCGCCGCTCTCGCCGAGTATCTGCTGAAGCAGCGGCACGGGGCGGACAAGATCCACACGATGATCACCGAGGACATTCGCGCTGCCCTGCATCGGGGCGACCGGGCGCACGCGCGCGAGTTGTTTTCAGCGCTGCGCCACTTCCTCGAGACGCACCCCGATCAGTGCAAGCCCGACGGGCTCGCGTGACCGCGCGCCCGTCCCTAACGGCAGATCAGCATCGGCACCGTGGAGTGCGTGAGCACGCGCGTCGCCTGGCTGCCGAGGATGAACTTGACCACGCCGCGGCGTCCGTGCGAGCCCATCACGATGAGGTCGCAGCCCCGCGTCTTGGCCTCCTCGACGATCCCTTCAGCCGCGAACTGGTCCTTGATGTGCACCGTCTCGCACGCCACCCCGATGCGCCCCGCCGTTTCCGTCACGGTCGCGAGGATCTTCTTCGCGTTGAGCGCGGCGGCCTTCTCGTACTCCTCGACGGGAAAGGCCACGGCCCATTCGCCTGAGACGGCCGCCGTCCAGGGCTCGGTGACGGTGACGGCGGTGACCTTGGAGCCGAGCGTCTTGGCGAGCGTCAGGCCCTGCTCGACGGCTCTGCCGGCCAGCTCCGAGCCGTCGGTCGCGATCAGAATGTGTGCATACATGCTCTCGTCTCCCACTGCCTCTCGACCTCGCGCCATGTTGGGCTAAGAACTCTTAACTGATCGCGACGGGTTCGCCATCTTCGCCAGCGGGCCGGGCCCCGGCCTTGATGCCGGTCAAATGACAATCGCGGGCCGGGCGTGATAAGTGAGCCCGCGATGCGGCTTGCCACCTTCAATCTGGAAAGTCTCGATCTGGGCGCCAGGGCCGGGATCGACTTTGCCGACCGCGTGGCCGTGCTGCGCCCGGCTCTCGAGCGCCTCGCCGCCGACATCGTGTGCCTGCAAGAGGTCAACGGGCAGCACGTGGCGGGCCACGAGGAACGCCGGCTCGTGGCGCTCGACAAGCTGCTGGAGGGCACGCCCTATCAGCACTACGAGCGCGCGACGACGTCGGGCGCGAGCGGGCGCGGCGTTGCCGACGTGCACAATCTCGTCACCCTGTCGCGGTTTCCCATCACCGGCGCGCGCGAGATCCGCCACGAGCTCGTCGCGCCCCCGCTGCACACGAGCATCATGGGCGTGCCGGGCGGAGGTGCGCAGGTTCCGATCCGGTTCGACCGGCCGCTGCTGGTGACCGACGTGGCGCTCGCGGGCGGAAGCGTCCTCAGCGTCATCAACCTGCATCTGCGCGCGCCGCTCGCCAGCCCGGTCGCCGGCCAGAAGGCCGGTCCCTTCGCGTGGCGCTCGGTTGCCGGGTGGGCCGAGGGCTTCTACCTCTCCGCGCTGAAGCGGGAGGCGCAGGCACTGGAGCTGCGCTTGGCCGTCGATGCGATGCTGAGCCACGATCCGGCGGCGCTCATCGCCGTCGCCGGCGACTTCAATGCGGAGGACTACGGGCCGACCTTGCGCCTCGCCGTGGCCGCCGAGGAGGATCTCGGCGCGGGCGAGCTGGCGGCGCAGTCGCTCATCGTGCTCGATCGGGCGATCCCCGCCGACCGCCGCTGGAGCGTCCTGCATCACGGGCGCGCGCAGATGCTCGACCACATCCTGGCAAGCCGCGCCCTCTATGGTCACTTCCGGTCGGCCGAGGTGCACAACGAGGGGTTGGGCGACGAGGCTTTGGGCTACGGCAAGGCGCTGCACTCGGCGGCCTCCTACCATGCCCCCGTCGTCGCCGCGTTCGCTATAAAGGAGGCGCCGTGACCTCTCGAGCCGGTTGTGCGGTGGTTGCTGCCCCCTGTGTTGCCCTATTGTTTCGGTGACGGCCGGCAAAAGGCTGCATAGGGTCATGCCCGGACTCAAAAGCGTCATGCACGGTCTACAATTGTTCATGAACGGCATGTGACGAGGCGGCAAAGACCGAATGGAAAATCCGACGACCGCTTACCGGGCCCGCTTGGGGCTGGTCGCTCTGCTCGCCACCCTGGCGGTGCTTGCGGCCACTTTCGCGACCGTGCGCGCGGCCGAGGACAGCCCGCAGGTCGATACCGCCCTCATCGTCGCGGTTGACGTGTCGAACTCCGTCGACGAGCAGCGCTACCGCTTGCAGATGGAGGGGATCGCCCAGGCGCTGGAGGACCCGGACGTGATCCAGGCCATCGTCGGCGGCGTCAATGGCGGCATCCTGTTCTCCATGATCACCTGGGCCGATCGCCCCAAGCTCAACCTGCCATGGACGCGCATCGCGAGCGCCGAGGAGGCGCGCGCCACGGCCATGCGTGTACGCGCGCTCCCGCGTCAAGGCGGCGAGTTCACCTGCATGTCGCGGATGATGCGCTACGTGTCCGACAAGGTCGTTCCGCAGATTCCGGCCAAGGCCGCCAAGGTCGTCCTCGACATCTCGGGCGACGGCCACGACAACTGCAACGAGGCCGAGCCGATCGATGCGGTGCGCGACGAGCTCGTCAAGTACGGCGTCACGGTCAACGGATTGCCGATCCTCGAGGGCACGGGCGAGGAGCCCGAAACCCCCGGCAGCGTCCCCGTGCAATCGTATCTGCCCGGCCAGCAGAAGACCAATCCGCTCGAGGAGTGGTTCCGCGCGCACGTCAAGGGCGGCCCCGGGTCCTTCGTGCTGCCCGCCAACGGCTACTCCGATTTCGGTCGCGCGATCCGCCAGAAGTTCGTGCTCGAGGTGAGCAGCCTGTTCGGCCTGCGCCCATAAAGAGCGCCGGCTTAGTCGACGTATGCCCGGTCGACATTCTTCATGCTGTCGAAGTTGCGGGCGCTGTCCTTGCCGCGCAGCGACAACAGCCGGGCCGAGTTCACGTCCGCCTGATTGAAATTGGCGCCAGCCACGTCGGCACCGGTGAGGTCGGCGCCTGCGAGCTCGCTGCCCATGAGATTGGCGTCGCGCAGGTTCGCGTCCTTGAGCGAGGCGTACTCCATCATGACGCGCGCGAGGTTGGCGTTCTCGAAGGAGGCACCTTCCAGGTTGGCCGAGCGGAATGCCCCGCGCATCAGTCCCATCGACTGGTTCTTCATATCGGCGGAGACATCGGCATCCTTGAAGTTGGCCCCCTTCAGGCTCGCGCGCGAGAAGTCGGCCGCCACCCGCGCGCCTTCGAAGTTGGCGCCGTCCATCTTGGCGTCTCGGAACTGCGTGGCAAAGAGGCTGGCCCCCTTGAAGCTGGCGTTGGTGAAGTCGGAGTCCAGCGCCCACGCCTGGTCGAGCACTACGCCATCGAGGTTGGCACCGGCGAAGTTGGCGTGGTTGATGCGGCTCGACTGCAGCCTGAGCTTCCTGAGATCGAGCCCGGATAGGTCGAGGCCGTTGAGACGCTTTCCCGAAAAGTCGGCGACGCCGTCGCCCGCGGCGGCAATCGCCGCCAGCACATCATCGCGGGTCACCTCCGCCTTGGTGAACTCATCGGATTTCAGGTCGAGCTGGTCGATCATGTCCTGGGCTTGCACAGTGCCGCAGGGCACGAGCAACAGGACGGCTGCAAGGGCCGAGGGGATGAGGCCGCGCCGCATTTGGTTTCCTCCACTCATACTTCGTTTTCGTTGTTCGCTTTCGTTGCTCGGTTTCGTTGGCCGATAGCAACACGTCGCTCGCTCTTGCGCGCACGCTATTTGCGGTCAGAGATCCTGCTCGTCGGCAGAGGCGCACCGCCAGCGGACGATCCGCCAGCCCGGGTGGCGCGCGGCCCAGGCCGGAAAATGCGGCTGCGCGTCCATCAGGCAGTGGGCCGGATCGACGTCGTAGGCGAGTGGGATCCGGTAGTCCTTGCACACGCCGGGGTCGCCGACGAGGCAGGCTGAGATCACGATCGCGATCATGCGAGGCTCCTCAGTTATTGGGCCCGTATTGGGCCGGGGCCGTGCGTCTGTAACATGCAACGTTATATCAGATGTAACGATGCGCATAGTGGTGCCGACGCGTATTCGCTCGGTCCGCGGACATTGTTACATGCGGGCCCCTGAGCGGGGAGTATAGACATTCGGACGAATTGCTCAGGCGGTAATAAGTATCTCGCCTTTTCCGATCGTCGCCAAGTCGCCGGCAAATTTGCGGACGCCGCCGGACAGCGCCCGCGGGGCCAGCGGCCCCAGCGTGGCGGCGAGATACCGCGAAAGAATGCGCAAAATCACCAGGTCGTGGCGCCCAGTGTCGGCAAAGGTCGGGAGCATCGTCTCCACGGCGGGGCCGATCAGCGTACCCCGGCGCATGAGGATGCCCGTCGCCGGCCCGAATCCCCGCTCCGCCCAGATCGTCCCGCCGAGCATGCGCGAGCCGGCGCAAGCGCCGCAGCGGCCGCGCACGATGATCGTCCCGCGCCGCATGCGCTCGCCGGCCCGGTCGCCGGCGTCGCCTTCGATGACCACGGTGCCGCCCGTCATGCCGAACTTGTCGCCGGCACGTTGGCCGCCGACGTAGCCGGCGGCCGATCCCTTGACGAAGACGACACCGCCCGCGAGCCCCGACGCCAGCCAGGCGCCGGCGTCGCCGCGGATCTCGAGGCGCCCCCCGCGCATCGAGCGCCCGGCGCAGATGCCGACCTCGCCGTCGACCACGACAGTGCCCTGGTCGAGCTCGTCGCCGATGAAGTCGAGACGGCTGGAGCCGCCCACGATCGTCACCCGATCGCCGGCCTGCCCCTTGTGCGCGAATACATCGCCCACGGTCAGCTTGGACTTGGACGTGCCTACGACGAGGCGGGGGATCTCGGCCGCCGGCAGGGCGGCGAGGCGCCCGGGTGTCAGCTGCGAAAGATCGAGCCGCTCGTCTGGGGGCGCACGGAGCCGAAAGGTCAAACCGCTCATGGCAGCAGTTTCCTCAGGTGGTAGTGATGTTGACCGAGCTTGCCGCCGTAGTTGCCGGCGCTGACCCGCGTGACGCCCTTGGCGGCGCCGGTCTCGACGATGGTCTTGAGCGCCGCCTTCATGGCGGCGGCTACGGCTTCGGAGGAGAGGCCGTCGATGACGATCTCCAAGACGGCGACGGTATCGGGGCCCAGCTCGCTCTTTACGCGTCCGCGCAGGGTCGGGCAGAAGGCATCGTTGGTCGAGGCGACCATGCCCTTGTACTTGGATCCGACCTTGGAGCCTGAGCGCACGATCCCGCCCGGGAACGGCGTGATCGTATCGGGTACGGCGGCGATGGCCGCGACGCCAGCCTCCGCGGTGGCCAACAGGCCGGCCCGGTCGTTGCCCAGGATGAGGACGTTGCCGCCGCCAACCGCGTCTGTCACCACGCCGGAGGTCTCCTCCACCACGAACTCGCCATCCATCACCGGCACGCGCCAATAGCGGCTCTTGCCGAGGCGCTTGGCCGTCTGGAAACCGTCACCGAAGAAGCGGGGCCCCTGGCCGAGCCCGATCCGTTTTTTGGCGTCGACGCCGGCATAGCAGGCCGAGCCGGGGCTCGTCAGCACGCATTGGCCGACGCGATTCTTGAGCTGGGGCGCAAGCGCATCGGGGGAGAAGCCGAACAGCAGCACGCGCACGCCGGGGCGCCCGTCGGGGGTCTCCTCGGGCTTCAGCTCGCGATCGATGCCGACCTCGGCGCCGCAGCCGATGACGGAGGTTCCAAAGCCGCTCATGGTGACCGCGGCCTGGCGCGCCCAGCGGGCGCTGTCGGCGGTGATGACGACGCCGGTGGCGCTCATGCCGAACGCCTCGGCAAACGTGTCGTCGATCGCGATCCCGTTGACCTTCATGGCGCTCTCATGACGTTCTGGCCCCGGTCGGTTGCACGATGATCTCGCCGCGGCCGCCTTCGATGATCTCGTCGTCGCTGAGCTTGAAGTTCTCCATGCGCATCGTGTGATAGGTGTCGAAATACTCCTTGAGCGGCTTCTCGATCGACTTGTCGTACTCGGGCCGCGCCACGTGGGTGGCGCCTTGGACGACCTTCGTGACCTTGCCGTCGCGCACGATCACCTCGCCGTTCTTGAAGACGAGCTCAGGGCTCGCGAACATCGCCTCGCGGTCGGCCTTGTCGGTGTAGACCGTGATGTCGCCGCAGGCACCGGGGCCCAGGTGTCCGCGATCCTTGAGGCCGAGACTGCGCGCAGGCCCCGCCCGCGTCATGATCGCGACCTCATAGAGCGAGTACTCGCGGTCCAGCGACGGCAGCGTGCTGTTCTTGAGCGCCTCGGGCACGACCTTGAGCATCATCTCGTTGCGGAAGCCGCGGTCCATCAACAGCCGGATGAGGTGCGGGTAGGTGTAGAAGGGCGCCCCGTTGGGATGGTCGGTGGTCAGGAAGATGCGCCAGGGATCCTCGCAGAGGAGGAACGTCTCCAGTCCGATCGCCCACTGCAGCGAGTGCACGTAGCTCTTGTCGCGGTAACGGAAGGGGACGATGCCGCAACCGGCGTCGCACTCGATGTCCATGACCACCCACCGCTTGGGGTCGGCGTTCTTGGCGCCGTTGTACTGACGCATGCTGTCGCCCGAGGCGGTGCAGGTCTGCCCGAATAGAACCTGCCCGACGTCAATGGAGATGTTGGGGTTCTTGGCCAACAGCTCGGCGATGCGGGCGGCACCTGAATCGAAATGGCGGTCGCCGCCAATTCCGTAACTGTGGAATTGGATATGCGTCAGATGGAGCGGCAGGCCCTCGGCTGCCCGGATGGTCGCCAGCGTCGTCTCCACGTTGCCGGGAATGCCGAGGTTGCAGCCGTGCACGTGCAGAGGGTGCGTCACGCCCAATTCCAGCAGCCCGCGCGCCAGCGTCAGCAAGATGTCGCGGGGCGTGATGCCGTAATAGGCGTGCTTCTCGTCCAGATCCAATTTGCGCTGGTTGAACTTGAAGGCACTGATGCCGCCGGGGTTGACGACCTTGACGGCGATCGCCTGGGCGGCGTGCATGGTCCAGGCGATGTAGTCCTTGATCTTAGAGAAATCGTGTTTCTCGGCGATCAAGCGCAGCATGAAATCGTCGCTGCCCAGCATGACGAAGGCGCCCTTGTCGACGAGGGGCGTGTCGCCCATCTCCAGATGCGCCTGGCGGGCGTTGGCGGGCAGCATGGCCGGCTCGAAACAGGCGGTGTAGCCCATCTCGGCGTAGCGGTAGCCCGTGATCATGGTCGAGGGGCATGCGTGACCGGTGCCCGCGCGCGTGAGGTCGGTGTGGGCGACCTCGTCGTGCATATGATCCTCGGGCATCAGCATGCGGGCGATCGTCACCTTGCCGCCGCCGATATGGGTATGCGGATCGATGGCGCCTGCCATCACGACCCGTCCCTTGAGATTGTACTCCTCGTCGATCCGGGCTTCGGGTGCGGGCGCGACGATGCGGCCGTCGGAGATGTAGATGTCGCGCACCTCGCCATCGATCCCATTCGTTGGATCGTAAATCTTTCCGCCGGTCAGCTTGATCATCATGGGATGGGGCTCGCGTTCAAAGGGCTCGTTCCATGGCGGCGAGCACGTCGGCTGCGCTGGGCAGGCGCGACCGGTTCAAATTCGTCAAAGGCAGCGACACGACGTTGTCGCAGCGCACCATGCATCCGGCATGGTCGATCCCCGGCGTGCCCACCGGGATGAACACGGCGGGCGGCTGGCTGAGCCTGATGCCGGGCGTCCCCAAGACGATGGTGGGGATGCGCGTCATCGGGGGACCGAGGTCGGTCGTGAACGAGGAGAGCCACACGAGCAGATCGCCTTCGTTCTCGGCCAGCATGCGGCCGATCGAATAGCGATAGGAATCGTACTCGGGCTTGCCGTTGGCGTAGCTCAGCCGCAAGGGATAGCCCGTCTGCCAGGCCGCGACCGAGGCAGCACTCGGGGCGCCTTCGTTGCCGCCGAGCGACAAACCGGCGAAGCGTGTGGTGACGTTGAGATCCTTCACGATCTCGGAGATGAGGTGGACCGCCAGATCGGCCTGAGGAAAATTGAGGCTCGGGGGCGCCCACACCATCACGCCATAGTTGGCCGCCTTGCACTTTTCGGCGACGGCGTCGATGTCGGACAGCTTGACCCCGGCGATTTCGTGCGCCGGCGTGGCGTGGTTGCGCAATTTCGGAAGCAACGCCGACAGAATGCCGGTGCGTTTAGGTGGAAGCGTGTCCGAGGGGTGGAGGGATGCGCCGCGCAGGCGCGCTTGCAGCACGCCCAGCACCTCCGTCAGCCGCGAGTTCGGGCAGGGCAAGGTTATGACCTCGCCGATGCGCGCGCCCTTGGCGGCCGAGGTATCGAGCCCCTCGCCGATGAACACGATCGTGCGCTTGCCGACGTCCTTGAACATCACTTGAGGTGCGCACACGATGCGCTCGAAGAAGCGTCCATGCAGCTTGTGCACGTCGCTGCCCACGATCACGATCAGATCGGCCCGGTTGCGCGTCTCGGTGAGCGTGGACATGATCCAGCCGCTCGTCTGCAACACCTTCAGGTTGCGGTACTGGGCCTCGCTGAGCGCGTGGTCGATGACGCCGCACGCGCGGTCCGCGAGCGACATCATGGCGCGAGCGCCGTCCACATCCGTGGCCATGCCGCCAAAGAGCGGGAGCTTGGCATTGCCGATGAGCGCGGCCGCGCCCTCGATGGCCTCGTTGAGCTCGACTTCCTTGTCCCCCAGCATCGGCTTTGCCGCGGGAAGGGTGCGCTGGAAGCCGGCAAGCGCCCGCGGGCAGCCGTTCTTGACCACTTTGAGCGCAGTTCCCTCGCGGGCTATCTCGAGGTCGTCGCACAGCAATCCGCAGAACGGACAGGTGACATTTTGGTAGAGTTCGGAGCCGGCACGCTCGCCCGCTCCATCCCCATCGGCCCGTGCACTCATGACGATGCGATCTCCCTCGCGCGGGCGCAACAAAGCACGGACTCCTGGTCAAAACAACACCACCGCGAATGCGGCGCTTTGCCGGGGTGGGCGCAATTGCGCGAGGCCAGCGGCGACACTATGGTCGAGCCCGAGGCGCGCGAAAGAACAATGGACCCGGAGGAAGCCCGATGGTGAGAGCTCTTGCGTTGGGAGCGGCCCTGCTGGCCGCGTTGACCGTTGCCGTATCCGCCCACGGACCGAGCCGGCAGAAGGTGACGGAGACGGTCGAGATCAATGCGCCTCCTGACAAGGTCTGGCAAACGATCGGCAACTTTCAGGACATGAGCTGGCACCCAGCCGTCGCCAAAACCGAAGGCAAGGGCGGCAACGAGCCCAAGGCGACGCGCACGCTGACGCTCACGTCGGGCGGCAAGATCGACGAGCAGTTGCTCAAGTACGACCCGGCCAAGATGACCTACAAGTACGAGATGCACCATCCCGACGTGAAGGTGATCCCGGTCAATAACTACTCCTCAATCCTCAGCGTGAAGGGGGAGGGCGACAAGTCGACGGTCGAGTGGCGCGGCGCTTTCTACCGCGGCTTCATGAACAACGATCCCCCGCCCGAGCTCAACGACGAGGCGGCGAAGAAAGCGGTGACCGACATCTACCGCTCAGGCCTCGACGCGCTGAAGCAAAAGCTCGAGGCGGGCGGTTAAGACCGCGCGCATTCTTCGTGCGATTCCGATTGAAGCATGCAGCCCTTATCCTCGCCGCCGCGCTCGTGGCGGCAGGTGCCGCTTCGGCCGTCGAGACGCGCCACGTCAGCGAAGCCTTCGTCACCAACCAGACCGATGACACGCTGTCGATCGTGGAACTCGCCACGCTCGAGGTGGCGGACACGATCAAGATCGGCGGCAAGCCGGCCGGCATCGCCATGTCGGCCGACGGCACTCGTGCCTTCGTCACGGCACCGGAGGGCAACGAGCTCGTCGTCGTCGATGCCCTCAAGCGCCAGATCATCAAACGGATCAAAGTCGGTGCGGGTCCGCTCGGTGTCGCCGCCCATCCGACGAACGGGCGCGTCTATGTGGCGGACTGGTATAAGCACAAAGTCTTCGTCGTCGATCCCGACGCCGGCACGATCGTGGCCGATGTGCAGGTGGGCCAGTCGCCGTCGGGCCTCGCCGTCACGCCCGACGGACGTCTGCTGCTGAGCGCTGACCGCGACAGCAACGAGGTCTCCGTCATCGATACTCAGACGAACAAGCGAGTCGGCGGCGTGGCGGTCGGCGAGCGTCCCTTCGGCATCACCATCGACGCCGCCGGCGCGCGCGCCTATACGGCCAATGTCGGCAGCGACGACGTGAGCGTGATCGACATCGCCAGCCGCAAGCTGATCGCGACCGTGCCGGTCGGCCGGCGCCCCTACGCGGTCGCGCTGGCCGGCTCCCGCGCATTCGTCACCAACCAATATGGCGACAGCGTAAGCGTGATCGATTTGGCCAGCTCGAAGGTGCTCAAGACGATTGATGTCGGTGACCATCCCGAAGGGATCGAGGCCGACCCGGCGGGCGCCAACGTCTATGTCGCCTGCTGGTTCGACAACCTCCTTCAGCGCATCGATCCGGTCGGCCTGACCGTGACCGGCGAGGCCGCCGTTGGGGACGGCCCGCGGGCGTTCGGGCTCTTTCTGCGCTGATGGTGCACCGCCCAAGCGGTCTGGCGGCCTTCTTGCTCAATTAAGCGCCACTTCGGCGGGCGGGCGGATTGCCAATCGTTAAGGTTTTAGGCTGTTTACGCGCGCGCGCCGGAGAGGTTAGAACAGGCGCCAAAGAAGGCGTGGCAGCAATCGAAATCAAGGAAGGAAGCTTGACTATGCGACTCTCTGTTATGTGGGGCGTCCCGTTGGCGCTCATAGTCGCACTGTGGTCCGGGTTGGCGACGGCCGCTGCCGGTGATCCACCCACCGCGGTCAATATGATCTTCGAGCATAAGCACCTATCGAACGTCGAGCAGGGGAAGGAGGTCGACTACAACTTCCACCGAACGGCCAGCGATCCGGTGCTTCTCGGCCAACCGTTTACCGATACGATCACGCTCAAGGTTGTCGGCGCCAAGCCCACGGGCGAGAAGGACGTCGACCTGCAGATCTATTCCGGCGAGAGGGCGCGCGATCTGCAGAAGCTTCCCGGGCTGACGATCAACCCGCTGTTCATCGTCTACTTCGATCAGGCGGTGAGCAGTTTCAGCAATTTGGCCGGCGCCAAGATCCCCTATTTGAGGAATGTTTTCTCCTTGGCGCTCAGGGACAAGGCGAAGGTTGAGCCCATCAAGGTGGACTACAAAGGGAAAAAAATCGACGCCTACCGCATCTCGATGAATCCCTACGCGGACGACCAGAACGCATCCAAGATGCAAGGATGGGAAGGTTCGCAATACGTGCTGATCCTCAGCGATCAGGTTCCAGGCGAGATTGTGGATCTGGTTTCAACGTACAAGAACAAACTCAAAGGCAACGAGAAGCTGCGGATCGTGGAGCGGATTACCCTGGATGGTGTGACTGGACTGGAGGGCGCAAAATGACAACGCGCTGGCTCTTCTTTAGCTTTGCCGCGACCCTCGTGGCTTTGGGCGCGGGAGGTGCGGCAGCCGGCTCTCTGCAGCTGCCGCCCAACGATTATCCCACGGAGGCTCGCGCGGACTACGTGTTCGCCTGCATGCAGACCAACGGTCAGACCCGGCCCGCGCTGGAGAAGTGCTCGTGCTCCATCGATCAGATCGCAGCGCTGTTGCCCTACAGTGAGTACGAGGCGGCCGAGACGATCATGTCCGTGCGCCTGAAGGGCGGCG
>CAYUBZ010000028.1:0-1481 GCA_964443205.1 uncultured Hyphomicrobium sp.
CCCAAGCCGATCATCTTCGCGATGGCCAACCCCGACCCCGAGATCACGCCCGAGGAAGTCCACGCGGTGCGTGACGATGCCATCATGGCAACCGGCCGCTCGGACTACCCCAACCAGATCAACAACGTGCTGGGCTTTCCCTTCATTTTTCGCGGCGCCCTCGACGTGCAGGCGTCCACCATCAACGACGCCATGAAGATCGCGGCGGCGGAAGCCCTGGCCGAATTGGCCCGCGCCGAGGTCCCCGACCAGGTGGCGACCGCCTTTTACGGCCGACGGGCAATGTTCGGGCCCGAATACATCATTCCCGCGCCGTTCGATCCCCGTCTCATCGTCAACGTGCCCGTGGCGGTGGCGAAGGCGGCGATGGATTCGGGCGTCGCACGCAAGCCGATCATCGATATGGAGCGTTACGTCGCCCAGCTCGAGGGCCGGCTCGATCCCATGGCGGGCTGGCTGCAATCGACGTTCAGCGCCGTCCGCGCCGACCCCAAGCGCGTCGTCTTCGCCGAAGGCGAGGAGCCTGCCGTCATCCGCGCGGCCCACACCTACTTTACGCAAGGGTTTGGCCAGCCGATCCTGATCGGCACCGGCGATGTGGTCCGCGAGCAATTTAGGACGCTCGGAATGGTTCTGCGCCCCGAGTACGAGCTGATCGATACGCGCACCTCTCCCTATCTGGCGGAGTTCACCGAATACCTCTACGCGCGCCTGCAGCGGCGCGGCTATTTGAAACGCGACTGCCATCGCCTGGTCGCCAACGAGCGCAACGTCTTTGCTGCGCTGATGGTCGCCCACGGCTACGCGGACGCAATGGTCTCCGGCGTCACGCGCAACTGGACCAGCGTTTTCCAGGATGTGCATCGCGTCATGGATGCGGAGCCCGATCGCAATGTGATCGGCGTAACGCTGGCGCTGCTGCGCGGCCGCGCCGTTCTGATCGCCGACACCAGCGTGCATGCCATGCCGACAGCAGAGCAGCTCGCCGACATCGCGATCGAGGCCGCGATGGCGTCGCGCAGCTTCGGCATCGAGCCGCGCGTGGCGCTGCTCGCCTATTCCACCTTCGGCCAGCCGCGCGGCGAGCGATCCGACCAGGTACGCGAGGCGATCACCATCCTCGACCAGCGCCGCGTCGATTTCGAGTACGACGGGGATATGGCGGCCGACGTCGCGCTCAACCGCGAGCTAATGCGGCACTATCCGTTCTGCCGGTTGACCGATACCGCCAACGTGCTCGTCATGCCGGCGTTTCATGCCGCCTCCATCTCCACCAAGATGCTCAAGGAGCTGGGCGGCGCCACCGTTATCGGGCCGATCTTGGTCGGCCTGTCCCATTCGGTGCAAATCTGCGGGTTCGGCGCCAAGGATACCGACATCGTCAACATGGCGGCCATTGCCGCCTATGGTGCCAAGCATTGAGGCTCCGGTACGCCGCAGCGGGCGGCGCGCTTGGGCTCAGTCGCTCGCCAGAATCAAGT
>CAYUBZ010000028.1:1581-15150 GCA_964443205.1 uncultured Hyphomicrobium sp.
TATCGTCGCGCTCGCCCTCCACAGTAAGCAGAGCGGTCTTGCGTATGGCCTTGAGATCGACCGGCTCGCCTTTGTAGGTGAGCTCCCCTTTGGGCAGTAGCTCTCGGCGAGGCCGCGCGATGGCGCGCACCTGTTCCGGCCCCTCTCTTGCACGGTCCATACCCAGCGCAAATTGACGCAACGCAATGCGGCGCCGTATGGCTGCCGCCATTCTTTAATAATGTTTTTGTTATCGTCTCATTTTGGGTCAATTCAGCTGGCTAAGGTGTACGTACAAACGGAAAAAACGGGCTCTGATTTGTCCGCTGTCTGATGCACGCCGTAGCGAATTGGATTTGCAGTTAACCTCTTTTTCGGGTTAATTAAGATCTCCTTAACGAACCGGGGGCCGAAGTGCAGTTTCGAGTTGCTGATAAGCGGATCGCTGATTTCAAGTGCGAAACGAAAGCCCCTGCCAATCCGGGTTTTATCCGTGAGCGCACTAATGATTATCATATACGCCGCAAACTAGAGCTTTGGCGGGGCCGCCACCCCTTACAGGGCCGTTCGCCGCAGCCCGGCGACATCAAAGTCCGCAGCAACGACTATCTGTGCCTCGCCGGACATCCGCACGTCATCGAAAGCGAGATCGCCGCTCTGCGAGCCGGCGGCCACGGCGACGCCGTATCGCGCGTGTGGGTCCATCACGAGCGCGACGTCATTCGCGACTTCGAGCAGCGCATCGCTACACTCATGCAGGCTGAGGATGCAGTCCTTTGCTCCTCGGGCTACACGGCCAACGTGGGCTTGGTGCAGTCCTTTGCCGCCAAGGGCAGCCCTGTCTTCCTGGACATGAAGGCACACATCTCCTTGCACGAAGGGGTCTTGAGCGCTGGCGCCAAGCCGATCCTGTTCCGCCATAACGATCCTCAATCGCTGGATCGCACCCTTGCCGCGCACGGGCCCGGTCTGGTTGCCGTCGACGCGCTGTACAGCACGGACGGCGACATGGCACCGCTCAAAGAGCTCGTCGAAGTCTGCGAGCGGCACGGTGCGGCCCTCATCGCCGACGAGACCCACTCGTTCGGCGCGCAAGGGCCGGGCGGCGCCGGCCTCGTGGTTGCCGCCGGGCTTGCCGAACGCGTGCATTTTCGGACCATCGGCCTGTCGAAGGCGGTCGCCAGCCGCGGCGGCATCATCGCGTGCTCGCGGCAGAATGCCGAATATTTCCGCTACGAATCGCTACCGGCCATTTTCAGCACGTCGGTGATGCAGCACGAGGTCGCGGGCTTCGACGCCGTTCTCGACATTCTGGAGAATGAGGAATGGCGGCGAACTTACCTGCACGCCAATCACGCGTACCTGAAGGCGGGTCTCGACAATCTGGGCTACAACGTGGAGGCCTCCAAGTCGCAGATCATCGCGCTCGAAGCCGGCGACATTCGGCAAACGACGACGTTGCGCGATGCCTTGGAATCGCGCGGCGTTTTCGGGGCGATCTTCTTTCCTCCGGCGACGCCCGAGAAAAGGTGCATCATCCGCTTCACGCTGAACTGCGGTCTCAGCCGCCGGGAGCTCGACCGCATCATCGAGGTCTGTGCCGATATTCGCCAGGAGGTCGGGATGGCCGAATGGCGCTCGACGCTGCGCAAGGCCAGCAACGCGGCCAAGAATGCCGCCAATCCGCACCACGCAGCGCAGCAAGCGGCGCTATCCGACGGCAGCTTCCTCGACAGCCGGCGCCACGACTGGCAGTTCTATGGTGAAGGTGGTTCCAGCGTTCGCCTTGGAACGGCACGCGATCGTGCCCCCGCAGCCCTCGACAATCATCCGGCAGAATGACAGTCCAAGGCCGGTGCCGACGCCGGGTCTCTGGGCCGATACGAACGGAATGAACACGTAGCTCAGGATCTCGGCCGGTATTCCCTCGCCCGTGTCGGAGACGGTGAGACTGTTCATGACGGGGCCCCGCTTGAGCTTTATGCCCAGACAGTTGTCGTCGCCGCCGCGCGCCTCGATGGCGCGAAAGCCGTTCTTCATGAGATTGAACAGCACGTGGGTCATCAGCAAGTCCGACCCCCGGAACTCGAAGTCCTCTTCCACGTCCGCGGAAATGAGCTCGCGCTGGTGCTGCTTGAAGTGATAGCGCTCGAGCGCCGTCGAGACGATCTCGCTCATTTGGTGCAACTCGGTGTTGGGGGCGCCGCGATGATGCTGGGCCACGTTGCTCAAGAGCAGATCGATCACCGAGTTGGCCGACGTGATATGCTGGCGCACGCGCTGGTGCGAGGCGACCAACCTGTCGCGCTCCTTCGATTCAGGTAGTCTGGCCAGCAACCGCTCACAGCCCTCCGCCTCGAACCGGATGCCCGTCAACGGTGTGCGGCACTCGTGCGCTACTTGGCTGGCCAGCGAGGCAGCCGCCTTGAGCTTCTCCTGCGCAATGAGGTTGTCGCCGTAGGCCAGGCCCAGGAAGCCAGTCAGCGCGAACACCAGGATGGGCAGCGTAATCCAGTAGCCCTCGGGAATGGGGCTACCGTGCGTCGCCAAAAGGTAGGCGCCGACCGCGGTCGCCGATCCGACGACCAGCACGATGATGGCGTTGAGCAGATCGTAGAGCAGCACCACGTAGATCAGCGCCGCCAAGGTGGACATCTGCCACGCGGCGTTGCTGTGGTTGAGCAGCAGCATCAGCGTAAAGAAGAACGGCAGGCAATAGAGGAACGTGAAATACGAAAAGGGGACGAGGTAAGGGCGCGCGCGTGCGGGCCACCAATTGGCTGCAGCCAGCATGAGGCATAGTCCCGTGCCGATGCTCCGCAACAGGATGCTCTCGTAGGGCTGCGGCAGGATATAAGCCCAGACGAAGTAGAAAATGGGAAAGCCGAACACGCCAATAAGAGCGGCCGCGCGAATTTTCCGCTCGGCGTGCGCGTGATATTCAACGTAGCGCCGCGCGCAATCGTGGACCCACCTCGTCAGCAAATGACGAGGCGTCGCCGCGGCGTCGCTGTTGAGAGAGCGCTTGGGCGCCCTCAGTTGCAGACGTTCCGACAATTGCAACATGTAAAGTTTTAACCGTTAGCGTACCGGATCCGATACGAAACTGTAGTACGAAAGCCCTTACGGAATGTGTCTCAAGACGTAGAGGGTCCTATTAGCATGACACCCTTTTACCACCCGACCTCTATTCTCGTTCTGGACGATGATCCGCTTTTTCTAGAAAGTCTCGATTTCCAGTTCAGCGACGAGCTGTCCTGTCAAACGTTCACACGGCCCGATGCCGCGCTGGAGCACCTGCACTCGCAAGCGGGCCAGCACCCCGACTTCGGCCGCTACTTCAGAGACTGCTCGGAGATGGACCTTGGCTCCGAGGCCCGCCACGGCGACCGCATGCTCAGACTGCTACTCTCCGAGGTGCGCTCGATGGTCGACGACCTTTCGCGCCACCAGCGCGTATCCGTTGCCGTGGTCGACTTCGACATGCCGAAGATGACGGGTGTTGAGTTCTGCCGCGCCATACGTGATCTTCCGGTCAAGAAGATTCTCCTGACGGGTAAAGCCGGGCTCGAGACGGCCATCGCCGCCTTCAACGAAGGCGTCATCGATTGCTTCCTCCAGAAGCAGGACGCCAATGTCTCGATCGCACTGCGCCGCGAAATCAAGCGCCTGCAAGGGGAGTATTTCTCGCAAATATCCGATCCGATCCGCTGTGCCCTGGCGCTACAGAGGCCCTGCTTCTTTTCCGATGCGAGCTTCATCAAGCTGTTCAACGACGTCGCCGAGGACAATCGCGTCGTGGAGCACTACGTCTGCGCCTCACCGCCCGGCATCATGATGCGCGACGCCGATGGCAACGATTCGTTCCTGCTGATCTCCGATTTCGACGCCGCAAAAAGCCATTGCGAGGTCGCAGAAAAGCAAAGCGCGCCGCCCGACATGTTGCAGCTCTTGCGCACGCGGAAGGCGCAAGCCTGGTTCCCGACCCAGGAAGGGTTCTATCACCCAGACTACGAAGCGGATTGGGCGCGCTACATCTGGCCGGCGCAGTTGCTCCCGGGCTCCGGCTCGTGGACCTACAGCTTTATCCGCCACGAGTGCCCCGTCGAAGAGGTGCTCCAAGGTCAGAGGGCCTGAGTCGCCCTCCCAGTCGTCCACACGGTAGCTCGAAAGAATTGACGTCTGCGGCCGAAGCACGGCCGATCGGCGCGTCGGCTGACCCGAGAGCGCATATCGGCCGGTTCATTTCGTGGAGGTCGCAACGAGGCAGCACGAGGTGATGATCGGCATAGAATATTTATTGGATACTGCTACCTCTCGTTGAGAGCACGGCCACACGTGCCTTCCTCCGGGGGCACTCCAAGCATTTACATTTCCTAAACGCTTCAAATTGACTCGCGCCCGATTAGCAATGTGGAGACGATCGTTGTTTAGGGTTTGCCACAGAAAGACCGAGCTTTTGGGAAGATCCTTCGTGAGTCAGAGCGCTCTTAAGCTTGCCCTCAGTGCATGGAGGCACGAGGGGCCCGACGATCGTGGGCCGACCGGATCGCAGGGCAGCTCCGGAGAGGAAGCCGTTGCTGGGCCCAAGGGGGTCGAGGAGCAACTGGTCGAAGCGCTGCAACGCAATGAAACGCTGGAGCAGCTCAACGCCTGCTTCGAAGCCGCGCTCAACCACATGGGGCGCGGACTGTCCATGTTCGATGGCGACCAGCGCCTGGTCGTCTGCAACAAGGCATACGCCGGCATCTACTTTCTGCCCGACGAGCTAACGCGCCCGGGTACGGCGTTTGCCGACATTCTCCACTACCACATGCGCCGCGTGGGCGGTGAGAGGGCATCGGTCGGCGGTGTCTCGGCGTGGATCGAGCAGCACGTCTCCCGGCTTGCCCAAGAAGGACAGCGGGAGGAAGTTCAGAACTTGGACGACGGCAGGGTGATCCGCGTCACCTATCAACCGCTGGCCGGCGGCGGGTGGGTCGACATGCAAGAGGACATCACCGCCCAGCGGCAATCCGACGAGAAGATCGAATGGCTGGCGCGCCACGATACCCTGACGGAGGTCCCCAACCGCTTTCATTTCCGCGAGCGCCTCGAGCATCAGTTCGAGTGCTACGATCCGCGACTGGGTTTCGCGCTCCACTGGATTGATCTCGATCACTTCAAGGAGATCAATGACAAGCATGGACATTTGGTGGGGGACGGCCTGCTGAAGAGCGTCGCCAACCGGCTCAAGAACAGCCTGCGGGCCGGTGACGTCGTGGGCCGGCTGGGCGGCGACGAATTCGCGATCCTGCAAGTCGGCGTCGACCGCGAGGAGCTGGCAGACCACCTCGCCCACCGTGTCCTTGAGAATATCCGGCGGCCGCACGACGTCTTGGGGCATCACCTGCACGCAGAGGCCAGCATCGGCGTGGCGCTGGCGCCCCTGCACGGGCAAAATCCAGAGCAGCTCTTCGCCCGGGCCGACATGGCTCTCTACCGCGCCAAGTCCTTGGGCCGCGGCGTCCCATCGGTGTACACCCCGGCTTCGATCGATGCTCCTGCGGCCCCCAACCCTCTCAAGGCCGAGTTGCAGCAAGCGGTCGAGCGGGACGAGCTGGTCCTGCACTACCATCCCATCGTGGATCTGCGCGAGGGCCGGGTGTCGAGCTTCGAGGCGCTCATGCGCTGGAAGCACCCAAGCCGCGGGCTCATTCCGCCTTCCGAGTTCATCTCGATCGCCGAGGAGACACGCCTCATCGTCAGGATGGGAACTTGGGCCCTGACGCGTGCATGCACCGACGCCAAGCATTGGCCCGCCTCGATGAAGGTTTCGGTCAATCTTTCAGCGGTGCAGATCGAATGCTGCGACGTCTTTGACATCGTCACGAAGGCTCTCGAAGCCACCGGACTCGAGCCGCAGCGGCTGCAGCTGGAAATCACCGAGACGGTGCTGATGCGCGACCGGGAGCGCACGCAAGAGGTCCTGCAAAAGCTGCACGCGCTTGGCGTTACCATTACGCTCGACGACTTCGGGACCTGCTTTGCCACCCTCAACTATCTGCGAAGCTTCCCGTTCACGAAGATCAAGATCGATCGCAGCTTCGTGCGCGATATCCCCGAGCACCACGACTGCGTTGCCATCGTCAAGTCCGTCGCCGATCTCGCTCGCGAGCTGAACATGCGCTCGGTCGCCGAGGGGGTGGAGACCGCGGCCAGCCTCGCTGCCGTTCGCGCCGCCGGCTACGACGAGGCGCAAGGCTTCTACTTCAGCCCGCCGGTACCCGCCCGCGCCATCGAGCGCGCGGTGAACCAGTGCAAGCTGCGGCTGGCAGCCCACAACCCGACGGTTGTGGAGCCCGCCAAAGGCCGAAGGTCCGGCGCGCAGCGCTCAGGCCGGCGCGCCTAGAAGCCGATCGCCGCCGACCACGAACCAATCTCACGCTTTGAAGGCTCAGGCGTTGACCGCGATGCGGCTATTGAGCTCGTCGGGCGTGCCGAAGTGCCCGAAATAACGCGGGTCGATCCGCTCCACCGGCAGAATGATCAGCACGTCGGTGGTACCGAACTGGCGATCGATGACCGCCCCGTCACCCACGGTGGCGCCGAGCCTCAGGTAGCCCTTGATGAGCGGCGGCAGAGACTTCAGAGCCCTTCTGGCGTCGACCTTCTCGCGCGGAAGTCGATCCATGGGGATGTAGAGCCGCTCGTGGGCGCGACAGCGCCACTCTGGCGGCGCCAGCGCGTTGTGATGCAGAAAGCTCAACGCCATGGCGTGCTCGTCTGGATCGGTGCCCGGCAGGCTGGCACAGCCGATCATCACATCGATCTTGTGCTCGCGCACATACGTCCACAATCCATGCCACAACAGCTCGACTGTGCGCTTGTTGCGGTAAGGTTCGAGAACGCACGAGCGGCCAAGCTCCATGAAGCGATAGCGCGATCGCGCGGCAATGAGCGGAGCAATGTCGTACTCGCTCTGGGTGTAGAAGCCCAACGTGCGCTCGGCGATTTCCTGGCGCAGGACGCGATAGGTGCCGACGACCTTTTGCCGCCTGAGCCCGCTCCACGCATCCGCCTCGGGATAGGGCGCCTCGTCCACGACCAGCAGATGATCGCAAACCGCATCATAGGGATCCTCGTCGCGCCGGCGCAGCTCCGCCCGCAAGCTGGGGATTGCCGACATCTCCTCGTAGAACACTTGATAACGCAGCCGCTGAGCGAGCCTGATCTCACGGCGCTTGCGAGCGAGGCGAACCTCGAGGCTGCCGACCTTTCCGTAGGTCTTATCCGGCCTGCGCAAGGGAAGCGTTACGCCACGTCCGTCCCGCAAAGCGCGTAGCGCTAGGAAACCGCGTGGAACGGCCTGCCACTTCGGGCTACTCGCCAGACGGCTGGCCATGCGCCGCGCGGTGAACCTCATGCTTCGTCTCCCCTTTTTGGCACCGTGCATCATCACACGGTCCGGGCCGTTCCCCCAGAAGTCACGCCACGACACCCGTCTTGAGGCAGTGGCGCAAACGCCGGCATTTTTTACAGCGGCCGTAGGCGGATAGCACGATTCCATGACAGACTTTAGATGGCCGTGCCGGCAAACCGAGCCGTGCCACTAGGCCGCGGCGTCCGCATCGCCGTCCGCTGTCTGACCGAACCAGCGCTTCAATACGGCCTCGAGACCAGCCTTATCGAACGGCTTTGCCAGGTAATCGTCCATCCCGGCTTCGAGATACCGCTTCTTATCCTCGGCAAACGCACTGGCCGTCAATGCCACAATTGGGGGCGCACCGCGACCGATACCAGGGCGGGCCGCGTACAACCCCTTTATCGTACGAGCGGCCTCGATGCCGTCGAGCTGCGGCATGAAGATATCCATCAGCACCAGATCGATCGGCGGCCCCTCGCCATCGAGGGAGCGGCATACGGCCGCCACCGCCTCATTGCCGTTCGAAACGGCAATGTAGTCGCAACCGCATTTTTCCAAGACGCGCTTGGCGAGAAGCGAGTTGATCTCGTTATCCTCCGCGAGCAGCACGCGGCGGCGCGGCCCGCCACCGGGAGCCGGCGCAATCGGATTTGCCGAGCTTGCCGCGGCATCCGGTTCGACGTGTTGCGGCCCATGCAGACCGAGCTGCATCATCATGGAGGCGGGTCGGACCGGACGCACGAGATAGGCGTCGAAGCCAGCTGCGCGGAATTCGGTGAGGCTCGCGCGCGCCAGCACATTGACGAGCACGATCCCGCGCACCTTCTGCTCAGGATTGAGATCGCGCGCCATCGCAAGCAAGCGGCCGGCGGCAGCGGCCCCTTCGCCGCCGTCGACGACGATGCGATCGAACGGCTGACCGTTGCGAACGGCCGACTCGAGCAATGACTCGGCCGCGACGAAATCGGTCTCCGCCGCCGGAACCCCGGCGCACGTCAGAGCGTAGCTGAGCGCCCTGCGCTCGAGCGGCCGGTCGAACGCCAGCAGCACGCGCGCGGCCTCGACAATCGTGCCGCGCTCAGGCGCGTCCGCCCCGACCGGCACGACCTGCTTCAAGGCGAGCACGACCTTGAACGTGGAGCCCTTTCCGGGCGCGCTGACCACGCGGATCTCGCCGCCCATGGCGCGCGCCAACTGCATGGAGATCGCCAGGCCAAGTCCGGTCCCGCCATCCCGCCGGCGAATGGCGGCATCGGCCTGCTCGAACTCCGCAAACAATCCTTGCATGTCCTCCCGCGACATGCCGATCCCGGTGTCCTCGACGACGATCTCCACGCCGACCTCGTCCGTGGCATCCACTGCGGCGTCGAGACTCGCAACCGCATTGACGGAAACGCCGCCGGTATCGGTGAACTTCACCGCGTTCGACAAGAGATTGAGCAGAATCTGGCGGACGCGCACCTCGTCGCCCGACACCAGCTGGGGCAGCTGCGGGTCGACCGACCAGGCCATCTCCAGGCCCTTCTCGTGGGCGCGCGGCGCCAGCAGCTCGACCGCACCTTGCACGCACGTCTCCAGCGCGAACGGCACGTCCGCGAGCTCGAGCTTACCGGCTTCGATCTTCGAGAAGTCGAGGATCTCGTCGATGAGCGCCAGCAGCGTGCGCGCCGATTGGTCGATCGCGCGCGCATAGGTTTGCTGCTCGGGCGTCTGCTGCGTCTCCAGCAGAAGGCTCGCCATGCCGAGGATCCCGTTCATGGGCGTACGGATCTCGTGGCTCATGGCGGCGAGAAAGCGGGACTTGGCGCGATTGGCGGTTTCGGCCTGATCGCGCGCCTCGGCAAGCAGCGTCTCCGCATGGCGCTGGTCGGTGACGTCCCGTCCGACGCTTTGCACCTCGAAGCGAGAGCCGTCTCCCGCCGGCACGAGCTGCTCCTCCCATGCGATCCAACGCGGTCCAGACGCCGTCTGCACCGCTTGCGTGAAGCGCTGATGCCGGATCTCATCCGTCGTCGAAAGCGGTGCGGGGCATTCGCCGTCGCAGGCTTCGATCGCAAAGTGCTCGCCCAGAACCTCGTCGGCCGTGACGCCGAACATGCGAAGGAACGCCTTGTTGACGAACGTGAGGCGGCCGCGATCGTCGCGACGCAGGATCATGTCCTCCTGCGCGTCGAGCAACGCCCGGTAGCGCTGCTCGTTCTCGCTGAGCTCCCACTGCACGTCCTGAAGCTGCTCCAAACGCCGTTCCAGGCGCACGCCAATCCCGCTGAATTCCGCTCCCGGGGTGCCGTCCGCATCCGACGCACGCGCCTTGAGGGCGAAGTGGATGGAGAGCAGGCCAAGTCCCGCGCCCAGAAGGGCAAGGACCTCGACGGCGGTGAACGGACCTTGGGCGAGCAGAAGCGCAATCAGAAGCGAGATGAGCGAGCCGGCGAGGGCCAGGCGAGCCGGTCCAGACCCAAAATGCCGCGCACGACTTTTGAACGCATCGCGCGCCCACGACCAGCCCGCGGCGGAGGGGGCAGCGGTGCTCGTCCGCAACCGGCGCACCCCGCTCGTGGCGGCGCCGGCCGCGTCCTGCGAGGACGCCGAATTGGAAGTCTCGTGGCTCACGCCTGCCGCAACCTGCAACGCTAGAATGAAGATGGGCGGTGCGACCCAACCATAGCGGCGTTGCGAAACGCTGAAGCGGAATGGTTAACGCTAACCATTGCGATCAAGGGCTATCGACGCCGCGCGGCGTCTCGTCCAGGCGGCGGGCGGCCTCGACGGTCATCAGAGGAACGCCGTTGCGTATGGGATAAGCCAGCCCCGCGGCGCGGCTGATCAGCTCCTGCGCGGCGGCATCGTACTGCAACGTCGTCTTTGTCAACGGACACACCAGTATTTCAAGCAATTTCGGATCGATCTGCTCCGGCTGCCCTTTCTTGTCGTGCGTCTGGCTCATCGCATGGCGCTCCACAAATCCTATTGCAAGGTGCTGCCGCTGCCCCCGCTGGACGCGAGCTCCATCTCGGCCAGCGCCACCAGAACATCGGCCCGCCCCTTCAGATCCTCCGCCTCGAGAAGCGCTTGCTTCTCCTCGGGACCGTAGGGACACATGACACAAAGGGCGTTGATCAAGAACTCGCTGGAGGCGCGCTGAATGGCCCCCCAGTCGGCCTCCAGCCGATTGGCATCGAGATAGGAGCGCAGCACGCGCAAAAGATTGGTGCGATCCACCTGGTCCTCGCCCAGACCCTCGTTCAAATCGGAGGCGTAGCGGTCGTAGCTGGCGGAAACCACGCGGTAGGGAAGGTCGGTGGTTGCCTCGTCGAGGATGTCGTAGCGGATGATGCCGGTGAGGGTGATGATGAGACGGTCGTCATCGACCTCCTGATAGCTCGTGACGCGCCCCACGCAGCCGACGTTGCGCAAACCAACCAGCCGGCCGAGGGGACTCTCCTCGTCCTCATGACCCACCCCTTGCGCGGGCTGAACGATCCCGATCACGCGATCGCCCGACATGACGTCGTCCAGCATCTCCAGATAGCGCGGCTCGAAGACATTGAGCGGCAAGGTTGCGCGCGGCAGCAGGATGGCGCCTCGCAACGGGAACACGGGTATGCGGGACGGAAGGTCTGCAGGGCGCCGGTAGCGATCGGTCGATGACACGGGGCCTCTATCCTTCCCGGCTCGATGGCCCGTTATGAGAACAGCAACGACGACAAGCGGCGGCGCCCATCGACGGTTGCGGGGTCCTTGGGCCCCCACGCCTCGAAGAGCTGCACCAACTGTTTGCGGGCTGCCTCGTCGTTCCAACTGCGCTCGCGGCGCACGAGATCGAGGAGATGCTCCACGGCCTCCGCCTTCTGGCCGCGCGCGCCCAGCGCGACGGCGAGATCGAACCGCGCCTGCTGGTCGGCCGGGTTGGCGTCGAGACGCGCCTGGAGCGCCGGGCGGTTGTCCTCAGGCCCGGCCTTGCTTGCGAGCTCCAGTGCCGCCTTGACGCGCTCCACCGCCGCGACGTTTTTCTCGTCGGGCGGGACCAGTGCGATCATCTGCTCGGCGCGGGCAATATCGCCTGTCTTCAAATAGCAGCTCGCCAGGCCGGCAAGCGCGGCAGGGTGCTGCTTGTTCTCTTGCAGCACCGCAGCGAACACCTCGGCTGCGGTTTGCACGTCGCCTTCTTCCAACGCCTGCTCGGCGGCGGTCAGCACGCTGGCGAGGTCCGCTTGCGTGTCCTCCCCCACCATCCGGTCGATGAACTCGCGAATGGCGCTTTCGGGCTGCGCGCCCATGAACCCGTCGAGCGGCCGACCGTCGCGAAAAGCATAGACGGTGGGCAGCGACTGGATGCGGAGCTGACCGGCGATGCCGGGGTGCTCATCGACGTTGATCTTCACCAGCCGCACTTTTCCGGCATAGCCGCGCACCACCTTCTCCAAAACGGGGGTGAGCTGCTTGCACGGCCCGCACCAAGCCGCCCAGAAGTCGACGAGCACGAGCACCGTGCGCGACGCCTCGATGACGTCCTTGGCAAAGTCCGCCGTCGTCGAGTTCTTGATGAGCTCGGGATCCGCGTCTGCGACCGATCCCTTGAGAGCCCCGAAATCCATCTGCGTCTCCTTGCGGCCGATGCGGCCAATCCTAACGTCGCAGACCCTTCAATACCAAACCGCGGCAGGCCGCCTAACGCCGCTCCCAATAGAAGCGCGGGGCCACGGCATGAATTGGGTCCGCGCTCGCAAAATCGTGACCAAAGGGGCGAACTTCAAGGCGAGCACCACAGCCGGCCCGCAGCATCCAGCGAGCGCCCCTCAAGCAGACCCTCCAGCCGCCTTTGCCCCGCCGAGGGTGGCGATCCGCGGTTCATGTCCGCAGAACCGAATGAACCGCAAAAGATCGTCGCGCGCAATGTTCGTTGTCGCAGTATTCTCCAACGGGTGGCAATTTATGCTGTCCTGCTTCATCAATGCGGCATCGATCACCACACGCACCCGCTGGGTCCGATCATTCATGACCGCGAAGGCCGTCACCGATCCCGGCGGCACGCCGAGCGCCTCCATCAAGAGCTCGGGCTTGCCGAAGCTGAAGCGCCCCGCGCCCAGGGTCCGGGCGAGCGCCTTGAGGTCGACGCGCGTCGAGCTCATCGCCACCACGAGGAAGAGATCGCCCCCTTCGTCCTTGAGAAACAGGTTCTTGGTGTGCGCCCCGGAAAGCTCGTCTTCGAGCTTGCTGCTCTCGGCGACCGTGAACACCGGCTCGTGCTCGACGGTGCGGGTGGCAAGGCCAAGCTCGGCGAGGAGGGCGAACAGATCCTGGCGGGTTGCGGGCATCGGCGGGGCGGGGTTGCGACCGGGACGGAGGGGCTTGGCGGGGGTCATACCTAGCCGGTTGTCCCGGCTCCGCCAACCCATCGGACGCCCGGCTCGCGGGAAAGAATATTTGCCATCGCGATGGTCATCGCGGCTCCTCAGTCGTAAGTTTATCTAAACTCGTTTACGACGGTTCCCCACCTCCGCTTGAGGGGCAAAAACAGCGGTGGTAGCCTGCCCGAATGTCAAACACAGGATCCAAGATGTCCGCAAAGACCATGCTGCCAGCCATCTTAACGGCATTGGCTCTGTCCGTTTTTGGCGCCCCCGCCTCTGCACAGGAGCGGTGGGCCGCGATCGCCGCCAACCACGAGGACACCGCGACGGTGGTCTGGGCTACGACCAAGGATCAAGCCAAAAAGCTCGCCGTGCTCGCCTGCAAGCAGGTGTCATCGACCTGTACGGAGAAGCCGGCCAGCACCAACGGCATGGACAACGTGTTTGCGATCATGTGCTGCACCAACCCCAAGAAGGGATGCGCGGCGGGCGTCGGGGCAAACCGGTCGGCGGCGCTCAAGGAAGTGAAGGAGCTCTTTTCCGACGAGGGGTACTCCAAGTGCACGCTCAAGAGCTATTTCAAGGCCGGAAACGGCGAGAAAGGCTGACGCGTGCCCCGGCGACCGTGCTCCCGGCGGCCGGCATTCGCACGTCTTGCAATGGGCCCACAGTTGCGTCATAAGGCGTGTCCGCGCCGTGCCTTTGGCGGCGCCATACCCTAAGGATGCGGGCGTAGCTCAGGGGTAGAGCATCACGTTGCCAACGTGAGGGTCGTGAGTTCGAATCTCATCGCCCGCTCCAGTCTCCTCCAGACATCGACGGCGCCAATGC
>CAYUBZ010000029.1:0-1987 GCA_964443205.1 uncultured Hyphomicrobium sp.
GCCCGACGCTCGTCTTCCAGGTAGCGCGCGATCGCCCGGCGCAGGCCCAAGTCCGCGATCCAATGTGCAGAGTAGGTCGTCACCGGCATGTAGCCGCGCGCCAGCTTGTGCTCGCCCTGGGCGCCCGCCTCCACGCGGGCGAGCCCGTGCTCGATCGCATAGTCGATGGCCTGGTAGTAGCAGAGCTCGAAGTGCAGGCAGGGATGATGCTCGATGGCGCCCCAATAGCGGCCATAAAGGCAATCGCCGCCGATGAGGTTCAAGGCGCCGGCGATGAAGCGGCCGCCGCGCCGCGCCATGACGAGCAGACAGCGCTCGCCCATCGACTGCCCCAGAATTGAGAAGAAGCGGCGGTTGAGGTAGGGGTGCCCCCACTTGCGGCTGCCGGTGTCCATGTAGAAGGCGAAGAACGCATCCCAATGCGCCTCGGTGATGTCGGCGCCGGTGATCCGCTCGATTGTGAGACCGTCGCTCACCGCCTCGCTGCGCTCCTTGCGCACCGCCTTGCGCTTGCGCGAGGAGAGCTGGGCGAGGAAATCCTCGAAGGTGGCGTAGCCGTCGTTGCGCCAGTGGAACTGCTGATCGGTGCGGCGCAGGAAGCCCTGCTCCCCGAGCGTGGTCCATTCGCTTTCGGTGAGGAAGGTGACGTGCAGCGAGGAGACGCCGATGCGTTGCGCGACCTCGACGGCCGCGGCGGCCAGCAGCTTTGTGCGGTGCTCGGCATCCGGCCCCGGCTTGACCAGAAGACGGCGGCCTGGCACGGGCGTGAAGGGGACGGCGGCCTGCAGCTTGGGATAGTAGCGTCCGCCGGCGCGCTCATACGCCTCCGCCCAGGCGTAGTCGAACACGTACTCGCCCGAGCTGTGCCCCTTCACGTAGCACGGCAGGCATCCCGCGATGCCGCCGTCGCCGTCCTCGATGGTGATGTGATGCGGCAGCCAACCGGTGTGCTTCTCGCCGACGGTGCCGGCCTCCTCGAGCGCATGCAGGAAGGCGTGGGCGAGGAAGGGGTTGTAAGTTGCCGGGTCGGGGTTGGCGCAGGCATCCCAGGCGCCGGCGTCGATGTCGCCGATCCGCGCCGCCACCCGTGCGATCACCGTGTCCTGCTTGCGTCGCGGTGCGCTCATCGGAAGCTCGCGGCCCTTCTCCAAAGGCACCCGATCAGGGCTCATAGCCCTCGAAGATCGGCGCATCGGCCCAGCGGGCGGCGATGGCGCGCTCCTCTGGCGTTCTCACCGTCCAGGTAAAGAGCGGCAGCCCCAGCACCTCGCGAACGAAGCGCGTCACGGGCGTGGGCAGTGCCCCCACTTGGTACGCATAGAAATCGGGTGCGGCAGCCCGCGATTCAAGCAGGTGGCTCAAACGGTAGGCCCGCTCGGGCCCGAGCTGATCGCGCCAGTGCGGCTCGTTCTCGATCATTCCCGACACGATGCCGCGCGGGACGTCCGGCACCAGCTCCTTCAGCACGGCCATGACGGCGGGATCATACGACATCAGCGCGAGCGGCCCCCGGTAGGCGCCCGCCAGGGTGGCGATCGCTTGCAGAAAAGGGCGGTCGGGCGGCGCCCATTCGCTCTTGATCTCGGCGAGGATCGGCTGGCGTCCGTCAACGAGTGCCAAGAGGTCGGCGAGGTCGAGCATGCGGGCGTCATTGTTGCGGAACTTGAAGCGCTTGAGCGCTGCGGCGTCGTGCGCGTTGAGCGGACCTGTGTGCTCGACGAGGCGATCCAGCGTGTCGTCGTGGAAGATCATCGGCGTGCCGCCGGCCGCCGGCCGCACGTCGCACTCGATGCCGTAGCCCTTGGCGAGCGCGGCGGAGAAGGCGGCGCCCGTGTTCTCCACCAGGCCCTTGCCGACGTCGTGCAGGCCCCGGTGTGCGATCGGCTTCAGGAAGAGCGCAGGCTCGCGCATGGGATCAGGGCCCGATCAGCAGGATGGCATCGACCTCGACGGCGCAGCCCATGGGCAAGCTGGAGACGCCGACGGC
>CAYUBZ010000029.1:2087-13031 GCA_964443205.1 uncultured Hyphomicrobium sp.
GCGAGCGGCCGCGTGCCTATTTGACCGGGCCGCCGGCTCTTTGCAATGGCGTCGTCGGTGCCCAATGCTTCTGGCGTTTTAACGACTCACCGGTACGTTGCGCCCCCACGTGCGCCCCATGTGCGCCCATTGCGATGCGAGGACGAATGGCCGAAGTAGCAAGATTGTGGGGCGCCGCGGCGGTGAGCGGTGCGATCTTAGGGGCGCTCGTGGGCGGGCCTGCGGCGCATGCCGGCCCCAGCGGCGTGGTTTTCAGTCCGCACCGGGCGGTCTACGACATCACCTTCGATCATGCGACGCCGGGCTCGGGCGTGGCCGACATGAGCGGGCGCATGGTCTACGAGATGACCGGCAGCCCTTGCAAGGGCTACGCGCAGAACATGCGCTTCGTCACGCGCATGACCAACCAGGAAGGCGCTGCCCAGGTCAACGATTTGCGGACGTCGAGCTTCGAGGACATCGCCAAGCACAGCTTGCGCTTCTCCTCCAGCCAATACGAGAACCAGAAGTTGTCGGAAGCCTCGCAAGGCAGCGCCGGGCCCGCCAACGGGGCGACGTTCACCGAGGTCAAGCTGACCAAGCCCGCCCGCAAGACGGTCAAGCTGCCCTCCGACATCTACTTCCCCATCCAGCACTCGCTGGCCCTGATGGCGGCAGCGCAGGCGGGAAAAAGCATTTTCCTCGCCAACCTCTATGACGGCTCGGACAAGGGCGAGAAATTCTACGAGACGAACGCCGTCATCGGTGATCGGGCCCCGCCGGGGTCGGTGGAGGTTCCGGCCAAGGTCGCCAACGGCGACAAGCTCGCCCAGCTCGCATCCTGGCCGATCGCCATCGGCTACTTCGAGCCGGGGCCCACGCGCCAGGACGCGACACCGGCCTACGAGCTGTCGTTCCGGTTCTACGAGAACGGGGTGTCGACGCACCTCTACATCGACTACGGAGACTTCGCCATTCGCGGCGAGCTCCGCGAGCTCACCTTCCTGGAGGAGAGCAAGTGTCCTGCGGCCAAGCGCTGAGGACCAAAGGTTCGCTGCAGTGCCATCCTAGTGATCGGGCACTCCGTTGGCCTGTTGCTCCAGCGTGCTCTGGGCTGGCGCGATCAGGTCGGCGGGAATACCGTGGCTGGCGGCAAAGACCAAAAGCAGGCTCTCGTCCTGCAACAGGTGGTTGAGGACGGCCGCCAGCATGCGGGGGTTGCGCGCCTCTTCCCGTAATTCGGCCGGCCCCACGCCGGTGAGCGCCAGGAAGCGTCCCAGCCGCTGCACGTCGTCGGCAAGGAAGGCCAGCGCGGAAAGTGCGATTGTCTCGGCCTGATCAGCATCCATTCACCTAACCCCCTGATTCCAAGGCAAACGGCCCCATCGGGGCGGGCATGTTTGTTTTCATTAACTGTTGGTTACGGCTTGCGAAGCAAACTCGGGCCCGATCCCGCTTGAGAATCGGTGCAAAAGTGGAATCGATCGGAGTGCAAGCGGCAAGGCCATGAACTTTCACGAGACCAGCAGCGTCGGCGAAACGCGCAAGCCTCAAACGGGGCTGGGGCACAAGACCGTTTTGATCGTGGAGGACAACGAGCTCAACATGAAGCTCTTCCACGATCTGCTCGCCGCGCACGGCTACACGACGATCCAGACCCGCAGCGGGCTGGAGGCGCTGGAGCTCGCCCGCCGGCATCGCCCCGCGCTCATCCTCATGGACATCCAGTTGCCTGAGGTCTCCGGTCTCGAGGTCACCAAGTGGCTCAAAGAGGACGATGAGCTGCGCACCATTCCCGTGGTCGCCATCACCGCCTTCGCCATGAAGGGCGATGAGGAGCGGATCCGGTCGGGCGGGTGCGAGGCCTACATCTCCAAGCCCATTTCCGTCAGCGGTTTTCTCGAAACGGTGCATCGCTTCGTGGGCGATCCGCGCGCTTGAGGACCCCTTTTTGCGTTGAGTGCTTGCGAACATGACCGCTCGAGTCCTGGTCGTCGACGACATCCTGGCAAACGTGAAGCTGCTGGAGGCGCGTCTTTCCGCCGAGTACTTCGACGTTCTCACGGCCTGCAGCGGCAAGGAAGCTCTCGATATCTGCGCCCGCGAGCGCGTCGACGTGGTCCTGCTCGACGTGATGATGCCGGGCATGGACGGCTTCGAGACCTGCCGGCAGCTCAAGTCGAACCCGAAGACGCATCATATCCCCGTCGTGCTGGTGACGGCGCTCGACCAGGTGTCCGATAGGGTCCGCGGCTTGCAGGGAGGGGCCGATGATTTCCTCACCAAGCCGGTCAATGAGATCGCGCTCGTCACCCGCGTCAAGAATCTCGCCCGCCTGAAGGTGCTCACCGACGAGATGCTGATGCGCGCCCTGACCGGCCGGCAGACCGGCATGTCGGAGGATGCAGCCCTCATCAAGGCCCTTTCGGAGGAGCGGGCGCGGATCCTGGTCGTGGACGATGATCAGCGCTCGGCAGGCCGCCTGCTGGAATGGCTATCGCCCCTACACGAGCCGATGGCGGTGCAGACCCCCCAGGCCGCCCTGAGCCTGCTCGCCGAGAAGGAGTTCGACCTCTTGGTAGTCAGCCTGGCGCTCACCGACGCGGACGCCTTGCGGCTGTGCTCGCAAGTACGCTCGATCGACCGCACGCGGCACCTGCCGATCATCCTGCTGGTCGAGCCGGGCGACGAGCCGCGTCTGCTGCGCGCGCTCGACATGGGCGTCAACGACTACGTCATGCGCCCCATCGACCGCAACGAGATCCTGGCGCGCGTCAGGACGCAGGTGAAGCGCAAGCGGTACTCCGATCACCTGCGCAACCGCCTCGAGGAGAGCATCGAGGCGGCGATGATCGACCCACTGACCGGCCTGCACAACCGGCGCTATATGGAGAGCCACCTGGCGACGCTCGTCGCCGACGCGCTGCACACGAGCCGCTCCCTG
Organism: uncultured Hyphomicrobium sp.; assembly: GCA_964443205.1. Lineage (GTDB taxonomy): Bacteria > Pseudomonadota > Alphaproteobacteria > Rhizobiales > Hyphomicrobiaceae > Hyphomicrobium_A. The sequence continues at coordinate 5,011 of CAYUBZ010000029.1, forward strand.
TCGGTGCTGCTGGCCGACATCGATCACTTCAAGCGCGTGAACGACACCTACGGTCACGACGTCGGCGACGCCGTGCTCAAGGAGTTCTCCACCCGGTTCCGCCGCAACACGCGCGGTATCGACCTCGCCTGCCGCTTCGGCGGCGAGGAGTTCCTCGTCATCATGCCCGACACGAGCATGTCGCGCGCCTACCAGGTGGGCGAGCGGCTGCGGGTGGCGATTGCGGCCGATCCCTTCCAGGTCCGGCCGGATCTGGGCATCCATCTGACGGCGAGTGTCGGCATCGCCACGTTGGAGTGCCCCGAGGACACACCGGAGACGGTATTTCGCCGGGCGGACAACGCGCTTTTTGCCGCCAAGCGCCGCGGGCGCAATCGGGTCGCGGCCAACGCCGCCTGACGCCGGGGCGCCTAGAAGCTTAGTAGATTCAGCTGCTTGAGAATTGAGCGGGCACATCTCGCCCTTCTGCGCCCGCCGCCTTGCGGCGCGGGGCAGGGCAACTGCTGATTCGCGCGTGGCGCCCGAAACACAGTCAAAGGGTAACTTGCATTAACCATAGTCCTCTGTCAGATTACGAATTCGTGAGGGGGTCTATAGATTTGCGTTTGCTGGGACGGTGACGGAGGCAATGCCGCGTCCCACACACGAATAGCGGTTTTCCGCACTATCAGGTCCGCCGCATTTCCTGGTAGGGCGGGAAAATCGTGGTCGGTCTTAGCGGCTAGAGTGGCCTCCTCGTTAAAGCTGCATCGGACCGGCCACGGCACCAGGCGGGGAGTCAACGCCCTCTTTGACGAACCACCTGGTCACTAGACCAGGGTCCGTGACTTTCTCGGACTAAACTACCCCGCTGCCGGGTTGAGTTGCGGGCCCTGGTCAAGCCCCGCGCGCGCACGTCTCTCCGACGACCAAATCGCCGTTGCGATCCAATCGCCTCCGCAATGCTCTTCGCGCGAGCCTCGCCGGTTCCGGCGTCCTACGTAATCGTCTGAAGCAAAGTCATCGTGTTAAGCAATGTCGTGGTCGGCTGGATGCGCTCAGCGCGCCCGCCTACTTGATCTTCGTTTCCTTGAACTCGACGTGCTTCTTCACGACCGGGTCGTACTTCTTGAAGACCAGCTTCTCGGTGCTCGTGCGCGGATTCTTCTTCGTCACATAGAAGAAGCCCGTGCCCGCCGTGGACAAAAGCTTGATCTTTTGCGTGATCGGTTTGGCCATGTTGAAGCGAACCTAGAATGCTCTTTCGACTGCAAGGAGCGGCACCATAGCGCCGGCCGGTTTGGTGTCAAGCGACGTTACGCGCCAGGTTGCGCGCGCGTTAACTCGGCGCTTGGGTCGGGCTGAGGATCCGCCGGATCCATTGCGTCCGGTCCGCCAAAGCCGTGCATCCTGAGTGCCCACTGCAACCCGACGAGGGCCCCTTTGACGCGGGGCAATATCCACAAGCTCAGTCCGATCGTGAGCGGAAACCACATCAGGATGTGGACCCAGTAGTTGGGGTGAAAGTAGTTCTCGACCATCATGACGCCGGCAACGATGAAGTGGCCGACGATCAGGATGGTGAAGTAGGGCGGTGCGTCGTCGGCGCGGTGATGGTGCAGCTCCTCGGTGCACGCGGGGCAACGGTCCGCGACCTTGAGGTAGCGCGCGAAGAGCGCGCCCTTGCCGCAGGCCGGACACTTGCCGAGGCCGCCGCGGCGCATGGCGTCGACGACCGACCGGTGCGCGGCGGGCATTTCGGATGAGATGATGGTCATGACGGGCTAGACCTCGCGCCTCGAATAGCCCCGCGTCAATAGGCCAAAGGCCGCGGGGGCGCCCGGTGTTGTTACCTGTGTCACCGCCGCTTCCAGCGTTTGGGTGCGCGTTGCGGGGCCCCGCGCATGGTTGCGACACGTTTCCTCTTGCCTTCGCTCAGCATCTCGAAGCGCAACGCGCCGGCCGACGGGATGGCCTCCACCAGCCGCACCTCGACGGGGTCGCCGAGGCTGAACGTCTCGCCGGTGCGCTTTCCCGTGAGCGCGTGCAGCGCCTCGATGTGATGGTAAAAATCGCCCTGCAGTGAGGAGACCGGCACGAAGCCGTCGGCGCCGGTGTCGGCCAGGCGCACGAAGAGACCCGAGCGCGCCACGCCGGCGATGCGGCCCGTGAACGTCGCTCCGACGCGGTCGGCCAGATGCGTGGCGATCAGCCGGTCGACGGTCTCGCGCTCGGCTGCCATGGCGCGGCGCTCCGCTTCCGAGATCGCCTTGGCGATGTCGGGAAGCCGCGGGATCTCGCCATCCTGCAGCCCGTCCGCACCCAGCCGAGCCGCGCGGATGAGCGCGCGGTGGACGATGAGATCGGCATAGCGGCGGATGGGCGAGGTAAAGTGCGCGTAGCGGCGCAGGTTGAGGCCGAAGTGGCCGATGTTGTCGACGTTGTACTCGGCCTGGCTTTGTGAGCGCAGCACCACCTCGTTGACGAGCTCAGGGACCGGCATCGTTTTGGCGCGCGCCAAGATGCGGTTGAAGTGCTCGGGCTTCAGCGTGCCCTGCGGCGCCATTCTGATGTCGAGCGAATCCAGAAACTCGCGCAGGCTTTTTAGTTTCTCTTTGGAAGGCTGGTCGTGGATCCGGTAGACGACGGGCGCGCGCTTTCCCTCCAGCGCCTCGGCGGCTGCCACGTTGGCCTGGATCATCAGCTCCTCGATAAGGCGGTGGGCGGCGAGCCGCTCAGGGACGACGACGCGCGCCACCCGGCCGGCCTCGTCGAGCACGATCTTGCGCTCGGGCAGATCGAGGTCGAGCGGCTGGCGGCGGTCGCGTGCTTGCGCCATGGCAGCGTAGGCCGCCCAAAGCGGGCGCAGCGCCGTCTCCATCAGCGGCCGACACTTCTCAGACGGCTTGCCGTCGATCGCGGTTTGGGCCTCCTGGTAGCTGAGCTTGGCGGCCGAGCGCATCATGCCGCGCAGGAACGTGTGGCTCTTCTTGTTGCCGCTGCGGTCGATGACCATGCGCACGGCGAGGCAGGGGCGGTCCTCGCCCTCGATCAGCGAGCACAGATTGTTGGAGATGCGCTCGGGCAGCATGGGCACGACGCGATCGGGGAAGTAGACGGAGTTGCCGCGGACTTGCGCCTCGCGGTCGAGCTTGGTGCCGGAGCGCACGTAGTGGGCGACGTCGGCGATGGCGACGACCACGACCCAGCCGCCCTGGTTTGCCGGATCCGCATCGCGCTCGGCGTAGACCGCGTCGTCGTGGTCGCGCGCGTCCGGCGGATCGATGGTGACGAGGGGAAGCCCGCGCAGGTCGGTGCGGCCCTGCAGCTTGGGCGCCGGCAGCGTCTCGGACTCTTTGATGACGCTTTCGGGAAAGTCGTCGGGGATGCCGTGGGTGTGCACGGCGATGAGGCTGATCTGGCGCTGATCTTGCGGATTGCCGAGCGTCTCCAGGATGCGCGCCTGCGGGACGTGATGGCGGCCCTTTGGGGCCAGATCGAAGCGCACCAGATCGCCGTCCTTGCCGGGTCCCTCATCGCCCTTTTGGATCGACCAGGAGCGCAACTGCTTGCGGTCGATGGGCTCGATCGTGCCGCCGCCGTGCCGGTGCGCGCGGTAGATGCCGAGCAGGCGCCGCTTCTCGCGCGGCAGGCGCTTGATGGGCTGGGCCTCGAAGCGGAAGCCCTCGACGTCGGCGTCCTTCAGCTCGGTGATGCGGGCGAGGATGCGGTCGCCGACGCCGATCTCGGCCTCGACGTCGGCCTGAGGTCCGCGGGCCTGGTGCGCCGGCAGCAGCACGGACGGCCGCTCGCTCTCCGCACCCTCCCAGACGGCAGGCTTGGCGATCAAGTCGCCGTCCTCGTCGCGGCCGGTCACCTCCAGCACCGCGACGGGCGGCAGCGAGCCGGTCTTGCGGAAAGATTTGCGGTTGCCGGCGAGCGTGCCGTCCTGCGTCAAGCGGGCGAGCAGGCGGTTGAGCTCGAGGCGTTCAGCACCGCTTATGCCGAACGCGCGCGCGATGTCGCGCTTGCCGACCTTCGCGGGCGAGGCCTTTATGAACGCGAGGATGTCGTCCTTGCCGGGAAGCTTGCCCTGCCTTTGCGTGCCGCTCTTCGCGCTTCTCGGTTTGCGCGCCATGTCAGCGTCTATGCCAAGGATTCATGACAGGCGGCTTTACGTCTCGACCTCGGCATCCGCGGTTTCGGGCGCCGGCTTGGTGCGCCGGGCCTTGGACGGTTTGGCGCTCTTGCTAGTCTTGGCGGACTTTGTGGCCGCTTTCGCGCGCGGGGCTGCCTTCTTCCCCGGTTTCTTGCCGCCCTTGGCGGCACGGGCCGCGATCAGCTCGATCGCCTCCTCGACGGAGAGCTCGGTTGACTCTTTTCCGTTGGGGATGGTGGCGTTGATCTTGCCGTGCTTCACGTAGGGTCCGTAGCGGCCCGACAGCACCTCGATCTTGCCCCCGCCGTCGGGGTGCTCGCCCAGGTCCTTCAAGACCGTCTGCTTGGCGCGCTGGAAGCGGCTTTTTCCCCCGGCGGCCTTCTCGGCCAACAGCGCCACCGCCCGGTTGAGCCCGACGGTGAACACGTCCTCGACGCTCTCCAGATTGGCGTACATACCGTCGTGCAGCACGAACGGCCCGTAGCGTCCCAGCCCCGCGGTGATCGGGTGGCCGGTCTCGGGGTGCAGGCCTACCTCGCGCGGCAGCGACAGCAATTTCAGCGCGTGCTCCAGGTCGACGGTCGCCGCATCGACGCCTTTGGGCACGCTGGCGCGCTTGGGCTTCTCGTCCTCGGTGGCTTCGCCCAGCTGCAGGTAGGGCCCGAAGCGGCCGGTGCGCAGCGTCACCGCCAGCCCGGTGTCCGGGTCGTGGCCGAGGAGCTTGCCGTCGGGCGTCGCGGCTTCCGCATCGCCGTTGCCCTGGTCGGCGAGCTGGCGCGTGTAGCGGCACTCGGGATAGTTGCCGCAGCCGATGAAGGCGCCGTACTTGCCGGAGATCTTCAGGCTGAGGCGTCCGTTCTTGCAGGCCGGGCAGGTGCGCGGATCGGCCCCGTCCTCGCGCGGAGGAAAGATGTGCGGGCCCAAGATCTCGTTGAGCGCCTCCAGAACCTCGCCGACGCGCAAATCCTTGATCTCGTCGACGGCGCCGGTGAACTCGCGCCAGAAGTCGCGCAGCACGTCCTTCCATTGGAGCTTGCCGTCGGAGATGAGGTCGAGCTTGTCCTCCAGGTCGGCGGTAAAGTCGTACTCCACGTAGCGTTTGAAGAAGCCTTCCAGAAAGGCGATGACGAGGCGTCCCTTGTCCTCGGGGATCAGGCGCTTCTTGTCGATGCGGACGTAGTCGCGCTCCTGCAGGACCGCCAGCGTCGAGGCATAGGTCGAGGGCCGGCCGATGCCGAGCTCTTCCAGCTTCTTGACCAGCGTCGCCTCCGAGTAGCGCGGCGGCGGCTGGGTGAAGTGCTGCTCGGTGTCGATCGATTTGTCGGTGACGCGGTCGCCTTGGGCCAGCGCCGGCAGCAGGCGGCTCGCGTCGTCGGCTTCCGCCTCGTCGTCCTTGCCCTTGGCGGCATGCAGGCGCTCGTCGCGGCCCTCCTCGTAGAGCTTGAGGAAGCCGTCGAACTGCACGACCGAGCCGGTCGCGCGCAGCGTATAGGTCTTGCCGTCGCGCCCCTTCACCTCGATGTCGGCGGTCGTCTGCTCGACCTCGGCCGAGGCCATCTGGCTGGCGACCGCGCGCTTCCAGATGAGCTCGTAGAGCGCGGCCTGGTCCTTCTGCAGATAGCGGGCGACGTCGGCGGGCTTGCGCGTCACCTCCGTGGGGCGGATCGCCTCGTGCGCCTCTTGCGCGTTCTTGGCCTTGGTCTTGTACTCGCGGATGAAGGGCGGAAGGTAGCGCTTGCCGTAGGACTTCTCGACCTCGCCGCGGATGGCGCTAATCGCCTCCGGTATGATCGTCACGCCGTCGGTTCGCATGTAGGTGATGAGGCCGACGGTCTCGCCGCCCAACTCCACGCCCTCATAAAGGCGCTGGGCGACCTGCATGGTCTGCTTGGCGGAGAACCCCAGCTTGCGCGAGGCGTCCATCTGCAAGGTCGAGGTGGCGAAGGGGGCAAACGGGTTGCGCTTCACGGCCTTCTTCTCGACCGAGACCACGCGGAACTCGCCCTTCTCGATGGCCGCCTTGATGGCGCCGGCCTCGTCGCCGGTCTTGATGTCGAGCTTTTTCAGCGTCGTACCGTCAATCGCGTTGAGCCGGGCGGGGAACTCCTCGCCCTTCGCGGTCGCGAGCACGGCCTCGATGGTCCAGTATTCGTCGCTTCTGAACGCCTCGATCTCGGCCTCGCGGTCGCAGACGAGGCGCAGCGCCACCGACTGCACGCGGCCCGCCGAGCGGGCGCCCGGCAGCTTGCGCCACAGCACCGGCGACAGCGTGAAGCCGACGAGATAGTCGAGCGCCCGGCGCGCCAGGTAGGCCGAGACCAGCGGTGTGTCGATCTCGCGGGGCTCGCTCAGCGCCGTCAGGATCGCCTGCTTGGTGACCGCGTTGAAGGCCACGCGCTCGACCTGCGTGCCCTTCTTCAGGGCCTTCTTCTGCTCGAGGATCTGCAGGATGTGCCAGGAGATGGCCTCGCCCTCCCGATCGGGGTCGGTGGCGAGGATCAATTTATCGGCGCCTTTGACGGCGTCTGCGATTTCCTTGATGATTTTCTGTGACTTAGTGTCAACGTCCCAGTGCATCTGGAAGTCGTTGTCGGGCTCGACCGACCCGTTCTTAGAGGGCAGATCGCGCACGTGCCCGAACGACGGGATGACCTTGTAGCCGCTGCCAAGGTACTTGTTGATGGTCTTGGCCTTGGCCGCCGATTCGACGATTACGACGTTCATTTCCGACTTTCAGGCTGGTTGCACGAGGCTGGGGCCGGCCATTCGGCGCGGCGCCGGCTGCCGGTCAAAGGACCCGGCTCGTCCGCTCGGCGGGGGAACATGGTAGAGGAATGCGGCGGTGTCAAACGAACCCCCTCTGCAACCCAAGCTAAATTGCGCAGGTTATTGCTATCTGAGATTGTGAATGATATTTAGTGCGCCCATTGGTTGCAAATGGCAGTAATTGGGGTGCACATTGTGATGGCAGGGCCCGAAGACCCGAACGGCGGGGCCGGGATTCCCCCCGCCAGCAGCAAGGCCGAAACGCTCAACTACATCTGCGACATCATCTACGAGCTCAAGCAGCTGGCGGAGAAAGCCGGGTACAGGACGCTGGCCGCCATCTTGGGCGCGGCCCTCGTCGAGGCGCGCCTTCAGAACGACGAGCACAAACGCTGAAAGCTCAGCCTCGAGCCGGTGCGAGCGATACGAGCCCGTTGCCGTGGCGCTCGATGCGGCCGGCGAGCGCCAGCTCGATCAGCGCGACCTGCACGGCCCGGATGGCGAGCCCGGTGCCCCGGACGAGCGCATCGACGTCGACAGGTGCCGGCCCCAGTGCGGCGATGACGCGGTCGCGGTCGTGCGCTGACAGCGGCTCGACCGTGGCGGTGGCGTCCGGCGCGAGGGCTGCCGGCGTTTCATCGCACAGGTGTGCGCCGGGCACGCGCGTCAACGGCGCCAGCGCCGACAGCAGGTCCCCTGGCTCGGTGACGAGCGTGGCGCCGGACTTGAGCAGATTGTTGGTGCCTTCCGCGCGCGGGTCGAGGGGGTGGCCCGGCACGGCGAACACCTCGCGCCCCTGCTCGGCGGCGAGCCGGGCCGTAACGAGGCTGCCCGAGCGGCGCGCCGCCTCGACGACCAGCACGGCCAGCGCGATGCCCGAGATGATGCGATTGCGGCGGGGAAAGTCCTTGCCCCGCGGCACGAAGCCGAAGGGCATCTCGGTGACGAGACAGCCCTGCTCGCCGATTGCGCGGTGCATCGTCTCGTGCTCTGGCGGGTAGACGACGTCGATGCCGCCCGCCAGCACGGCGATGGTTCCAGAATCGAGCGAGGCTTCATGCGCCATGGAGTCGATGCCGCGCGCCAGGCCCGAGGCAATGACATAACCGGCGCGCGC
>CAYUBZ010000029.1:13131-14987 GCA_964443205.1 uncultured Hyphomicrobium sp.
TTGACGCGCGCCCACGATGGCCACGATCGGCCGGTTGAGGAGCTCAGGTCGTCCTTTGACGTAGAGAAGGGGCGGGGGCGCGTCGAGAATGGCCAGTGCCGCCGGATAGCCGGGCTCGATCGTGAACAGCGGTCTCGCGCCGGCGGCGCGCGCTCGCGCCAGCTCGGCCTCGGCAGCGTCGCGCGGGCACAAGCGAATGGTCCGGCCCCCGCGCCGCGACAGCTCAGGCACGGCGGCAAGCGCGGCTTGAGCGCCGCCGAAGTGGTTGATCAGCTCGCGAAAGGTGACGGGTCCGACATTCTCCGAGCGGATCAGGCGCAGGCAGGCGATCCGCTCCGCCTCCCCCAGCTCCGCGACGGGGAGGGGCGCCATCATGCCCGGTGCGGGTTCAGGCTTGGGCACCGATCTTGGGCTCCTCGCCGGCGGCAAGCCGGCGGATGTTGGCGCGGTGCTTGTAGATCAGGAGGGCGGAGAGGAGCGCGGTCAGCAGCGCCGCCGGCGGGTCCCCCATGGCAAACAACGCGACCGGGGCAACGAGGGCCGCGACCAGCGCCGAGAGCGACGAGTAGCGCGTCAGCACCGCCACCGCGAGCCAGATGATGCAAAAGGCGAGACCGGCCTGCCAATTCAAAGCGAAGAGCACGCCGACGTAGGTGGCGACGCCCTTGCCGCCCCGGAACCCCAGCCACACGGGGAACACGTGACCCAGAAAGGCGCCGAGGCCGGCGATGAGCGAGGCGAGGATGGCCACGCCGCCGAGCGCGCCGATCTTATGGCCGATGAATACCGCGGCGGTGCCTTTGAGCGCGTCGAGCAGAAGCGTGAGCGCGGCCAGCCCCTTGTGGCCGGTGCGCAGCACGTTGGTCGCGCCGATGTTGCCGGAGCCGATGTCGCGCACGTCGCCGATGCCGGCGGCCCGCGTCAGCAGATAGCCGAAGGGGATGGAGCCCAGCATGTAGCCGAGCGCCAAGGAGCAGAGCACGAAAGGGCTAAAGAACAGATCCATGGCGGACGCGGGTTACTGGGCGGCGCTTATGTCCGCTCGGCGCCAGCGTACTGGTAGACCGTGTTGCCGGCAACCAGGGTGCGCAAAACGCGGCCCTGCATCTTGCTCTCGTCGAACGGCGAGTTCTTGGAGCGCGAGCGCAGCAGGTCCTTGTTGACCACCCAGGGCTCGCCCAGATCGACCAGCACGATGTCGGCGATCGCGCCCTTGGTGAGCCGGCCCGAGTGCAGCCCCAGCAGCTTGGCCGGATTGAGCGTCAGCGCGCGGAAAAGGCTCAACAGCGGCAGCTCGCCCGAATGAACAAGCCGCAGCGCGGCGGGCAGCAGCGTCTCCAGCCCCACCGCGCCGTCGGTGGCCTCCGCAAAAGGACGCCGCTTGTCGTCGGCATCCTGGGGATCGTGGCTCGACACGATGATGTCGATGTCGCCCGCCGCGACGCCCTTGATCATGGCGACGCGATCCTCGTCCGAGCGCAAGGGCGGGCGCACTTTGAAGAAGGTGCGATAGGGGCCGATGTCGTTCTCGTTCAGCGTCAGGTGATTGATGGAGACGCCGCAGGTGACGGGCAGCTTGCGCGCCTTGGCGGCACGGATGACCTCCAGGCTCTCCGCGCAAGAGATGTTCGCCGCGTGATAGCGCCCGCCCGTCATCTCGACCAAGCGCACGTCGCGCTCGAGCATGATGGTCTCGGCGGCTTTGGGAGCGCCGGACAGGCCGAGCCTTGCTGCCACCTCGCCCGAGTTCATCATGCCGTTCTGCGACAGGTAGGGATCCTCGATGTGGTGCGCGATGAGGGCGCCGAAGTCCTTGCCGTAGAGCAGCACGTTGCGCATCACGCGCGTGTTGGCGA
>CAYUBZ010000030.1:0-14949 GCA_964443205.1 uncultured Hyphomicrobium sp.
CGTCGTCGCTCTCCTCGCCCAGCTCGATCAGCGTGACGCTGTCGTCGAGCTCACGCTCCAAGCGCTTAAAGGCCTCGATCGAGCGCTCGAGCTGCTGGCGCTGGCGCATGACTTTCTGCGCCGCCCTGGGGTCGTTCCACAGCTTGGGATCCTCGGCCCGCTTGTTGAGGTCGGCGAGCCGCATTTCAGCGGTATCCCAGTCAAAGATGCCTCCGCAGAAGGACGAGGGCCTCTTTGATGGAATCGACGCGCTTTTGCGGTTCGGCACGCATGGTTGCCTCCGGGACGTTGAGTGATTTCTGGGTGCTGACCGAGTGATATAGTGGGCGATGGCGCGCGTGTAAACGCGTCAGCCGTCAGGCGTCCGACGGCCGCGCGCATCTCACCACAGGCCGCCGCGCCCCGATCCGAATGTGGGCCTGTCGGTCGCCGGCGGCGGCGGAGAATAGGCATCCTGGGGCGGGGCCCCGCCGTCGGGCGTACCGGTGAATCCGATCACCGAGTAGGCGTCGTCGGGCGCCTCGTCGGGCTTGAAGGCCTCCATGATGCTCTTGGGATCATCCGCCGACGCCCGCAATCCGGTGCGCAGATCGACGCGCACGAGCTTGATGCCGGGCGGAATGCGGAACGGCGCCGGCGGCGTATTGGCGAGCGCCTCCTTCATGAAGGTGCCGAAGATGGGCGCAGCCACGCGCCCACCCGTCTGCCCCTTGCCCATCGGCTTGGGCGTGTCGTAGCCGACGAACACGCCAACCACGAGGTCGGGCGCGAAGCCGAGGAACCAGGCGTCCTTCTCCTCGTTCGTCGTGCCGGTCTTGCCGGCGACCGGCCGCCCCAGCGACTGCAGCGACCTGGCCGTTCCGCGCTGGACGACGCCTTCGAGGATCGAGGTCATCTGGTAGGCCGTGTGCGGGTCGATGATCTGCGGGCGGTTGTCGAGGATCTCGGGCTCCTCCTGCCCTTCCCACGCTTGCGCCCTGCAGCCATCGCAGGTGCGCTGGTCGTGGCGCCACACCGTGCGACCCCAACGGTCCTGGATGCGGTCGATGAGGGTTGCGCGCACCTGGCGGCCGCCGTTGGCGATCATGCAATAGCCGGTGGCTAAGCGCAGAAGCGTCGTCTCGCCGGCACCCAGCGACATCGACAGGACGGGAAGCAGGTCGTCGTAGATGCCGAAGCGTTTGGCGTATTCGATGATCAGCGGCATGCCGAGATCCTGAGCGAGGCGCACCGTCATCTGGTTGCGCGAGTGCTCGACGCCGAAGCGCAGCGTCGAGGGACCGGCGGAATTCTCCTTCTCGTAGTTCTCCGGCTTCCAGATGTCCTGGTTTGGCCCCTGCTCGATTTCGATGGGCGCATCGAGCACGATCGACGTCGGCTTGTATCCGTTGTCGATGGCCGCTGCGTAAACGAATGGCTTGAAGGAGGAGCCGGGCTGGCGCTTGGCCTGCAGCGCGCGATCGAACTGGCTCAGGTCGAAGGAGAACCCGCCGACGTCGGCCAGCACGCGGCCGGTGTTGGGATCCATTGCGACGATGCCGCCGCCCACCTCGGGGATCTGCATCAAAGACCACACGCCGCCGAGGTCCTTGGGGTCCTTGGGGGCCACGTAGATTACGTCGCCCGGGCTGAGGACGTCGGTGACCGACTTGGGCACCTTCGTTTTGGTCTTCGCCCATTTGACCTCGTCGAAGCCGATCTCCACTGCCTCGCGATTGTCGACGACGGTGCCGTCCTGCTGCTTCTCGGGCTTGAGGCCGACGATCGCCTTGCTGGCCTCCGTCTTGAGGACGACGCCGAGCCGCCACGGCTGAATGTCTCCCGGAGTCTCGACGGTCCTCAGCCCCACGCCCCAATCGCCGGAGATGTCGATCTTCTTGACCGGTCCGCGCCATCCCTTGCGCCGATCGAAGGCGACGAGCCCGTCGATCAGAGCCTGGCGCGCGATCTGTTGCAGGTGGGGATCGAGCGTCGTGCGCACCGATAGGCCGCCGCCGTAGAGCTTCTCCTCGCCGTAGGTGTTGAGCAGCGTGCGCCGCACCTCCTCGGCGAAATACTCCGCGGCGAAGATGTGAGCTCCCGTCGGTCGCAGGTTCACACCGAGCGGCTTGGCTTTGGCGGCCTCGGCCTGCTCAGACGTGATGTAGCCGTTCTCGTACATCTGCCCGAGGACCCAGTTGCGCCGCGCGATCGCCGCCTTGGTGCGGCGGAACGGGTGGTAGTTGTTGGGTGCCTTGGGCAGCGCCGCCAGATAGGCCGCCTCCTCGATGGTGAGGTCGCCCAGCTCCTTGTTGAAATAGCTGAGGCTCGCCGCCGCCACGCCGTAGGCGCCTATCCCCAAGTAGATCTCGTTGAGATAGAGCTCGAGGATCTTGTCCTTCTTGTAGGCCCGCTCGATGCGGATGGCGAGGATGGCCTCTTTGATCTTGCGCTCCAACGAGCGCTCGCTGCTCAGAAGAAAATTCTTCGCCACCTGCTGGGTGATGGTCGAGGCGCCCTCAACGCGGCGCGACTTGCCTTGGATCTTCGCTTCGACGAGCTTGAAGACGGCACGCGCGATGCCCTGGAAGTCGACGCCCCCGTGCTCGTAGAAGCGGCTGTCCTCGGCGGAGAGGAACGCCGCGATGACATGCTTGGGAATGGTGTTGATCGGTACGAAGATGCGCCGCTCGCGCGCATATTCGGCAATGAGCGCGCCGTTGTTCGCATGGATGCGCGTCATCACGGGCGGCTCGTACTTCGACAGGCTCTCGTAGTCGGGCAGGTCCTGGGAGACCTTCCACAACATGAAGCCCGCGCCCGCGGAAGCGACAAGGAACAACACCACGCCCGCCGCAAACCCGAAGCCGACGAAGCTCAGGAGCAAGCTCCTGCGCCGCCTGCGCTTTTTGGGCGGCGGTGGGTTCGGGTAAATGGGGGCGCGCATCAACCTCTATTCCGTAGATCGGGCGTATCGAGGCCGGCCTTCGCGATGCAAAAAGCCGCCGCCACGACGCGGGCACCTTAGCATGGATTGTGGCATCAAGTCGTCGCTCACCGGGGTTTAGATTACGTTGAGAAACGCCACGAGCGCCGGCTCTATCGTGCCCTCGCCGTCCTTTTGGCAAAGTAGGTGTCGACCGCCGCCCCGATCGCCGCCGCCGCACGGCCCTGCCAGGCCGCGGAGTTGAGCAGCTTCTCGTCCTTCTGGTGGCTCATGTAGCCCAGCTCGACCAAGACGGAGGGCGTGTCGGGCTGTCGCAGAACCTTGAAGGCCGCCGACCGCTGGGGATCGCGCGACAGCGAGATCGTCTTGCCCAGCCGCTTAACCAGCGTGTTGGAGAAGTCGGCGGAAAAATTGGCGGTCTCCCGCTTCAAAAGGTCGATCAGGATGCTGCGGACCTCGCCTTTGTCCTCCGACTCCCCCGTATCCAGCCCGGCGATGCGGTCAGACGCGTTCTCCTTCTCTGCCATCAGGCGGGCCTCCTCGTCGGAGGCGCGTTCCGACAGCGTATAGACCGTGGCCCCGCGCACCGTACTGGCGAAATTCTTCTGCGCGATGGCGTCGGCGTGCAGCGAGATGAACAGGTCTGCGGCGAGCTTGCGCGAGCGCTTGAGGCGCCGGTTGAGGGAGACGAAAACGTCGCCCACCCGCGTCATGTGCACCTCGTAGCGGCCGCTCTTGGCCAGCACGCCCCTGAGCTTCTTGGCGACCGCCAGCACCACCTTCTTCTCCGGGATGTGGGAGGGGCTGATCGCACCGGGGTCGACGCCGCCGTGCCCCGGATCGATAAGGATCACCGGCTTCACGCGGTCTTTCGGTTTCTGGACCGGCGCCTCGTCGGCGGCTTGCGACTTGGGCGCACTGCCGGCGCGCTGGCCGCCGGTCCCGACGCCGAAAGCCTTCGGTGTGGTCGGGGCCAGAGCGACCACGAGCCGCACCGTGCCGCCGCCGCGCGCCGTCATATCCGCCTTGCGGATGACGACCGGGCGCTCCGCGTCGAGCACGATGCGTGCCTTGCCCACGGAGAGCAGGCCGTAGCGGAACGCGGACACCAGCCCCCGCCCCGTCTGGCCGGTCCCGTCGGGAAGGCGGAACGTGACGTTGGGCAGATCGACGACCACCCGGTAGGGATTGGCGAGCGTGAAGATCTCCGCCTGCACCCCCGACGACAGATCGATCGAGAAGGTCGTCTGCTTGTCGGTGCCGGCGAGCTCCGCGTGCCGCGCCTCAACGGCGGTCCCCTTGCGGTGCACGCTGCTCGAAGACGGCATCTCGGCCACCCGCCACGAGGTGGCGGCCGGGGCCGATTGTGCAACTGCAGCGGGTGGCCCCCGCTGCGGGACACTCTGCCCATCCCACGGCCCATGCCACGGCGCACCCTCGCCGGCTCCGGCATGGGGAGCGGCTAGGGCCGAGAGCCCCAGAAGGGCTGCCAATAGGCTCTCTCGTCCGCCCCGCCGCATGAGTTGTCGATGCCCCCTTACCTGTTTCGCCGCTGCTCCGGCGGCCTATAATCGCTCGGAAATTTAACGGAATCTAAGGCGGAATTCCCTCAAATTGCAGACAGTTGGCCGGGAAATCTCGCAGCGCGGCACTTATAACACGCTTGCAAGGCTACCGGTGAACCCGTACTTATCTGATTTGTTGCTGCTGGGGTGCCCCTCGGCGGGACATGTGTGCGCCGCAAGAACGTCATGCCGGGGCCAACGCCTCAGCCGTTCACGCCGGATCGCCGCTCCCGAAGAAGGGAATAAGGCTCCCGCAGCCGACGATCAAGTGGTCGTCGGGCGCTTGGTTGCACCAGCTCCGATCTCCCTGAAGGTCGAGCCTTTTGACCTTTCGCTCGGCGGCTTCTGGAGACTTTGGCAATCACGCCCCGCAATCAAAACAGGCAATCAAGACTGGCAATCACACGTAGCAGCGCTTCCGTCGTCGCCCAGGAAAGGAAGGCAAGCCGAGCAGGGTGGTCCCCGGCGCTCAGTTTACAGACGGAAGCAAATAGGCCGGGCGCGCCGTTGACGCGTGCCCGCCGGCAAACCGAAAGTCGTTGCGAATGAACAACTTGAGCACGTGTCGTTTGGGTGCCCCTGCGCGCAAAGATCAGCGCCGCGGAGCGTACTCGGCCATGTCCGACACCGAAGGACCGCGTGCCCCAGCCATCACCCCTTCGCTTTATTCTTCCCACCAAACAAACACGCGCGCCCGAGAGCGGCATCGCGTCGGCACCGGTCTCATGACGTTCAGCATTGTGGCCGGGAGCGGCAGTCCGCCCCGCAGGCGTGCCAAGGATCGGCACATATGTCCAACAACAAGATGCTCATTGACGCCACGCATCCCGAGGAAACGCGGGTCGTGGTGCTTCGCGGAGGCCGGGTAGAGGAGTTCGATTTCGAATCCGCCGCACGCAAGCTCCTACGCGGCAACATCTATCTCGCCAAGGTGACGCGCGTTGAGCCGTCGCTGCAGGCCGCCTTCGTCGAGTACGGCGGCAACCGGCACGGCTTCCTCGCCTTCAACGAAATCCATCCCGACTACTACCAGATCCCGGTGGCCGACCGCCAAGCCCTCATCGAGGAGGAGGCCGCGGCGGAAGCCGAGGAGGAGGCCGCCGTCGACGCCCACGCGGAAGCGCTGGCACGCCGGCAGAGGTCGCGCAGATCCAAGTCAGCAGATGCGGACGCCGAAGAGGACGTCCACGTCCAGAACGAGGACCAGATCGAGCCCGGCCCGGACGGCGAGGACGACGAGTCCGCAGAGCCCCGCCGCCATCACTCGATGGGCGAGACCTCGCTCCCCGACGACGACCGCTTGGTCGCGCCCGAGGATGCCGCCAACGAGGATGAAAGCGTCGCGGCAAACGAGAACATGCTCGATGCCCCGTCCTCCGAGGAGCAAGACGCGCCAGAGCGTGGAACCGACGCCAACGGCGGCGAGGACGCCGTCCAGGACGCGGAGGGCAACGGCACCGCCGTTGAGGCCGAGCGCGTCGAGCAGGTCGGCACGGCGGAGGATGCACTCGAGGAGCTGCCCTCGCGCCCGCGCCGGCGCCCGCGCAGCTACAAGATCCAAGAGGTCATCAAGCGGCGCCAGGTAATCCTCGTTCAGGTCGTGAAGGAGGAGCGCGGCAACAAGGGCGCGGCGCTCACCACCTATCTCTCGCTCGCCGGCCGCTACACGGTGCTGATGCCCAACACCGCGCGCGGCGGCGGCATCAGCCGCAAGATCACCAACCCGCAGGACCGCAAGCGGCTCAAGGCCATCGCCACCGAGCTGGAGGTGCCCGAGGGCATGGGGCTCATCATCCGCACCGCGGGCGCGGCGCGCACCAAGCAGGAGATCAAGCGCGACTTCGAGTATCTGTTGCGCCTGTGGGAGAGCGTGCGCGATCTGACGCTGCAGAGCCAGGCGCCGAGCCTCGTCTACGAGGAAGGCAACCTGATCAAGCGCTCGATCCGCGACCTCTATAACAAGGATGTCGAGGAGATCATCGTCGCCGGCTCGGAAGCCTACCGAGAGGCGAAGGACTTCATGCGCATGCTCATGCCGAGCCATGCCAAGAACGTGACCCTCTATCAGGAGCCCGAGCCGCTCTTCACGCGCCACAAGATCGAGAGCCAGCTCAACGCCATGTTCAGCCCGTACGTGACGCTGCGCTCGGGCGGCTATCTGGTGATCAACCAGACGGAGGCGCTGGTCGCCGTCGACGTCAACTCGGGCAAGTCGACGCGCGAGTTCTCTATCGAGGAGACGGCGCTCAACACCAATCTGGAGGCGGCCGACGAGATCGCACGCCAACTGAAGCTGCGCGATCTTGCAGGCCTCATAGTCATCGACTTCATCGACATGGAGGAGAAGCGCAACAACAGGGCGGTCGAACGCCGCCTCAAGGAGGCGCTGCGCTTGGACCGGGCCCGCATCCAGGTCGGGCGCGTCAGCCACTTCGGCTTGCTTGAGATGTCGCGCCAGCGCCTGCGCACCGGCATTCTCGAGGGCTCGACCTCGCAGTGCCCGCACTGCCAGGGCACCGGCATCATCCGTTCCACCGAGTCGGTGGCGCTCGCCGTGCTGCGCGGGCTCGAGGACGCCATCACGGCGGGCGCACGCACGCCGCTCATCGCCACCACGACGCCGTCGGTGGCACTCTACATCCTCAACAACAAGCGCTCCTTCATCAACGACATGGAGGCGCGCCACGGGCTCCCCATCGCCGTCACGGGGAGCGACAAGCTCGCCGGCGCCAACTTCACCATCGAGAAAGGCGCCGCACCATCGCAGCCGCAACGCAGAACCGAGCGCGTCGCGGTCAACATGGATTGGGGCTTCGACGGCGAGGATGAGGGCGAGGCCGGCGGCAAGGAGGCGGCACCGCCGCGCGCGCCCTCGCGGATCACCGAGGTCGCCGCTGAGAGCGCGGACGAAGGGACGCGGCGCCGGCGCAGGCGCCGGCGGCGTGGCGGCCGGCGTGACGATCGGCCCGAGTCCGGCGCGTCCGCTTCAGGCTTCCGTGCCGACGGCGAGCATGGCGACGAGATGAGCGGCGAGGAGGAGCCCGGCAGCGCGCACGCCGAGGCGGCCGATGATACCCGCGAGCATCCGCGCGCAGATACCGACGAGCGCAACGGGCAGCGCAGCCGCAGGCGCGGCCGGCGCGGCGGCCGGCGCGGACGCGAGCGCAGGGCCGGAACAGGCAGCGAGGCGCGCGGGACGGGCGAGCAGCCCGATGCCGCTGGGTTTGCGCCCGACGGCGCCGCGGACGCAGAGGCGCCGCTCGCAGCCGAGCCGGCGACCGGGCGCTCACGGAACGCGGATCGCCCAGACCGCGCAGACCGCGCAAACCGCCCTGGGCGGCGCGAGCGCGAGCCTGCGCCCGAGCCCGCCTATGCGGGCGAGGATTCCTATGGGAAGGCGCCGACCGAGGTGATGGTCGACTCCGTCGAGCCGGCTGCGGCCAGCGCGCCGGAGCCTGCCGCACCCAAGCGCGCGCGCCATAAGGCGGGCGCCAGCGAGCCGCGGCTCGAGCGCATCGTGGTGGGCGAGGAGAGCGCCGCTGCGCATGCCCAGCCCGACGAGAGCGCACAACCGGCCCGCAAGGGATGGTGGCAGCGCCGTCTCAGCGGCGAGTAGCCTCAAGCTTCACTTTCACCAAACATGAAAAGGGCCGGAGTCTTCTCCGGCCCTCTTTGCATGTGCATGCGAGGCTTCGCGCCAGCTCACTCTTTGGAGTCGCCGTCGGGCTCGTCACCCATCATGCCGTGGCCCATGCCGTGATGACCCATGCCGTGGCCCATGCCACCACCCATGGCCCACCGGCGCCCGTGGTGCCCGTGGCGCCGACCGTGGCCAAACGCGCCGGCCCGCTTCAGCACGTGGTCGGCGACCTCCTTCTGCTCGTCCGACAGCGAGGCGTAGAGCGGCTTCAGCACCGCGACGAACTCCTTGGTCTTGGCCGCACGCTCGTTCATCTTGGTCGCGCGCTCAGCCAGTCTCTCGCTGCGCTTCTCGAGCCGCTCGGGCAGTGCGAGCTTCTCGCGATCTTTCCGGTGCTCGCCGCGCTTGGCGCGGCGCTCCTCGTGCGCCTTGCGGCGCTCGGCATAGTTTGCGCGCATCTTCTCCTCGACGGGGGCCCACAACGGCGCCTGCTCGGGCGTGAGCTTGAGCGCCTCCTTGGCCATGGCGATGCGTCCGTCCTCCATGCGCGCCATCATCTCGGGCGACGGCCCGCGCCGCTCCTCGCTCTGCTCGACGGCCTTTTGACCGGACTCTTCGGCCTGCTGCGCCACGACGACCGTGGCTGGAACGCTCGCGGCCAAAAGGGTTATGGCGAGCGCACGTGTCAACTTGCTCATGTATGTCTCCTGATTGATTCCAGCGCCCGCAGGGGGGATCGCGGCGCCGTTGAGTCAGGAAACGCTTTGCGCGCGCCCGATCCGTCGGCGCGTTTCCTTTCGGTTTTGTAAGGAACCTCAGGCCTGGCGCCGCGACGTCGACCATGCCTGGAGACGGCGCGCGCCTTCGGCCATGTCGGCGGTCGTGCCGGCGTAGCAGAAGCGCAGGTAGCGGTTGCCGCGCTCCGCGTCGAAGTCGACGCCCGGCGTCGCGGCGACGCCGGCCTCCTCCAGCATCGCCTTGGCGAACGCGGGGGCGTCGTTGGTCATCTCTGTCACGTCGCAATAAAGGTAGAAGGCCCCGTCGGCCGGTGCGAACGCCGCAAATCCCGCCTTCGGCAGCTCCTCGAGCAACAACGCACGGTTCTCGGCATAGACGCGGCGGTTGGCTTCGAGCTCGTCCATGCCATCGAAGGCTCCCAGCGCCGCTGCCTGCGCGATCGCCGGGGCGGAGATGTAAAGGTTCTGCGCCAATCGCTCGATGGGGCGCACGAGTGCTTCCGGCACCACCATCCACCCGACGCGCCATCCCGTCATCGAGAAGTACTTGGAGAAACTGTTCACGACGATTGCCGTGTCGCTGTGTTGAAGCGCGGTCTCGACGCCACTGACATAGGTCAGCCCGTGGTAGATCTCGTCGGAGATCAGCCGCACGCCTTTCTGGCGGCACACGTGCACCAGCTCTTGCAGCCGCTCACGTGCGATCACGGTGCCGGTCGGATTGGCGGGACTGGCGATCAGCAGCCCTTTGATGCCATCGCGGTCGGCGGCGCGCGCCACGTCCTCTGCCGTCGGCATCCACCCCCCAGCCGGTCCGGTCGCGATCAAGACCGGCCGCTGCCCGAGCGCGCTCAGGATGTGGCGGTAGCAAGGGTAGCCGGGAGAGGGAAGTGCCACGGCGTCGTTCGCGTCGAACACGGCGAGGAAGACCAGCACGAACGCCGCGGATGATCCCGTCGTCACCACCACGCGCTCTGGATTGACGTCGACGCCGTACCACTCCTTGTAGAGCTGCGCGATGCGCCGGCGCAGCGCGTCGGTCCCCAGCGACATGGTGTAGCCCAGCGTATCGGTCTCCAGCGCACGCATCGCTGCCAGACGCGCGGCTCTCGGCGCCGGCGTGCCCGGCTGCCCCACCTCCATATGAATGACGCTGCGCCCGGCCGCCTCTTGCGCCGACGCCGCCCGCATCACGTCCATCACCATGAAGCTCTCAATTCTGCTGCGAACCGAGCCTTCGGTGAGAAGGGATGCCGCTCCGGCGAGCCGGCCCGTTGCGTCACGTTCCGCCATGCTGCGATGCCAATGCCTTATTGCCGGTCCAACGTCCACGGGGCTCGGGAGCTGCCCCATTCTCGCCCGCCCGCGATGCTAGCCGACCGTTGGAACCAGAGAGAGCCAGCGTCCGTTGCCGTGGTGCGGTAGACGCTTATAGGCCGCATGTTTTTGCCCGGCTAGGCTTGCGTTGACGGGGCTACCGACCCCAACTAGGGTCCAAGTTCAGCGTCAAAAGCCCCTTGTCCTTAACAAGGTCCGTTGCAGATGACGGTTTTTCGTGCGCCCATGAGCAACATCCAGCCCACCATCGCCCGCGCCGCAATTTGTGGTGTCGCCATTTTGGCCGCGCTCGGCGCCGCCGCGCCGGCGAGTGCGCAGAACCTGCCGCTCATTCGCGATACCGAGATCGAGAACCTGCTCGCCGATTACTCGAAGCCGATCTTCCGCGCTGCCGGTCTGGGCACGGGCCGCATCAAGATCCGCATCGTGCAGAACGATGCCTTCAACGCCTTCGTGCTCGACGGACGCAACGTCTTCGTTCACACCGGCACGCTGATGCAGGCGCAGACCCCCAACGAGGTGATCGGCGTGATCGCCCACGAGTCGGGCCACATCACGGGCGGGCACATGGCCGCCTTGCGCGCGCGCATCGCCAAGGACCAGACGCGCGCGCTGTTGGCGCAATTGCTCGGCATCGGCATGATGGTCGCGGGCGGCGTCGCCGGCGGCGGCACCGCCAATGAGCTCGGCAGCGCGGGCCAGGGTGTGCTTTACGGCGGCAACGAGATCGTCATGCGCTCGCTGATGGCCGAGCGGCGCCAGCAGGAATCGGCCGCTGACCAGGCCGGCCTCAAGGTCCTCAACGCCACCAAGCAATCCGGCCGCGGCATGCTGGAGACGTTCGAGCGCTTCGCCCAGCAGGAGTACATCTCCGACGCCCACAAAGACGCCTTCGCGCGCAGCCATCCCCTCTCCACCGACCGCCTTGCGCGCCTGCGCCAGCTCGTCGAGTCGAGCCCCTATTACAACGCCAAGGATTCGCCGCAGCTGCAGCTGCGCCACGACCTGATGCGTGCGAAACTGTCGGGCTACCTGGAGCCCCCGCAGGTCGTCTTCAATCGCTATCCGCCGTCCGACAATACCTTGCCGGCGCGCTACGCCCGCGCCATCGCCCACTTCTTCCAGGGCGGTGCCGGCGGGCTCGAGGCGGCCCTCGCCGGTATCGGCTCGCTCCTGCGCGACCGCCCCAACAATCCGTATTTCTGGGAGGTGAAAGGGGATCTCTTGATGCGCTCGGGCAAGATGCGCGAAGCCATCCCCGCCCTGCGCCAGGCCTTGAAGCTCGCCCCCGATGCAAGTCTGATCCGCGTGCAATTGGCCGCCGCCCTGCAGACCGAGGACAGCGCCGCAGCCGTCAACGAATCCGTTGCCCTTCTGCGCAAGTCGCTCGTCGACGACGAGAACTCCCGGGCCTACCGCCTGCTGGCCACGGGCTATTACAAGCAGGGCAAGCGGCCCAAGGCCGACGCCATGATCGCCCAGGCCTATTTTCTGGAGGGCGATTTGAAGCAGGCGCAGTTATTCGCCAAGCGCGCGCAAACAAAGCTGCGCTCCGGGTCGCCGGAATGGTTGAAGAACGACGACATCATCAACTACAAGCCGCAAACCTGATTTGCACAGGGTGGACCACACCTGCTATTGCGAGCGCGACATCCTTTCAAAAAGGCTCCCATAATGTCCTCGACCCCCCGACCCAGCTTTCTGAGCACGCTTGCCCAGCGCAAGGTGCTGTGGCTCGCCGTACCGGCGATTGCCGCCCTCGCCGTCCTCGTGATGATCGGCACGTCGGCCGTCAAGACGCCTGTCATGACGATCGCCGAGGCCGACATGACGACGCCGCCCGCGCCGACCCCGGCCAAGCCCACCGAGCAGGCGCGCTTCTCCCCGGATCAGAAGCAGCAGATCCAGGAGATCATCAAGGACTACCTCGTCGCCAACCCTGAGATCTTCCTCGAGGTGCAGACCGCGCTCGAGGAGAAGATGGAGAAGGACCAGGCCGCCAAGCTGAAGCTGGCCATCGCCGATAACGCCGCCGCGATCTACCGCGCGCCCGACGCTTCGGTCGCCGGAAACGCCGACGGCGACATCACCGTGGTCGAGTTCTTCGACTACAATTGCGGCTACTGCAAACGCGGCCTCGCCGACGTCGCCAAGCTGGTCGAGACCGATCCCAAGGTGCGCGTCGTGTTCAAGGAGCTGCCGATCCTCTCCAAGGGGTCGGAGCAAGCCGCCCATGTGGCGCTCGCCGCCAAGAAGCAGGGCAAGTACTGGGAGATTCACAAAGCCATGCTCAGCGCCAAGGGGCACATGGACGAGGCCTCGGCCTTGCGTATCGCCGAGAAGCTCGGTCTCGACATGGAAAAGCTGAAAGCGGACATGGCTTCGCCGGAGGTGAAGACCGAGATCGCGCGGGACGAGGCGCTGGCCAAGAAGATGGGCGTCAACGGTACGCCGCACTTCCTCGTCGGCGACCGCGCCATTCCCGGTGCGCCGGAGGATCTCTACCAGCAGCTTTCCAACAATGTGCAAGAGCTGAGGAAACAGGGCTGCTCCTACTGCTGAGGCCATGCTTCTCTCACCCAACCGATCGGGTTGCCGGTGCACGCGTCGCATCCCATGACGCCGCCATTCCCGGCGCGCCGGTTGGCCTTTCGCAGGTGCGGGAAAGCTGGTAGAGGGGTTGGCGCAGCCGGTTCCGGGCCATCGCCGTGCCCGGCACGTCCTGGGCGGCGCTAAGGAAATCAGCCTAAGGAACTCAGCCTAACGAACTCATGGCCTAAGGAACTCATGGCCAAGCCGATCTACGTCCTCAACGGACCCAACCTGAATATGCTGGGACTGCGCGAGCCCGCCGTCTATGGCCGGGAATCGCTCGCAGACCTGGAGAAGCGTGCCCAATCACGCGCCAAGGCGCTCGGCCTGACAATCGTCTTTCGCCAGTCGAACGACGAGGGCGAGCTCGTCACCTGGATTCAAGAGGCGCGCGACAAGGCACGCGGCATCATCCTCAACGCCGGTGCCTACTCGCACACCTCTGTTGCCATTCTCGACGCGCTGCAGGCCGCCGAGCTTCCCGTGATCGAGGTGCATCTGTCGAACATCTTCCGCCGCGAGGAATACAGACAGCACTCCTTCGTCTCGCTGGCCGCCAAGGGCGTGATCTGCGGCCTCGGCGCCAAGGGCTACGAGCTCGCGCTCGAGGCAATGGCCGAGATGCTGGCAGCGGACGGCCGTGGCTAAGGGCGGCAAACGGCCGGCACCAGGGCCGCACAAAAAGGAACAGAGACGCATGACGGCCAAGGATCAGGGCCCGACCTCCACACCCGAGCAGCAGTTGATCCGCGAGCTCGCCGATCTGTTGAACGAGACCGGCTTGAGCGAGATCGAGATCGAGAAGAGCGGGCTCAAGGTGCGCGTAGCGCGCAACGTCACCATCCAGTCGACGGTTCCTGCCGCGGCCGCCGCTCCCGCCGCCGCCCCCACCAAGGCCGCCGGCACGAGCGATCCCGGCAAGCATCCCGGCGTCGTCAAGTCGCCGATGGTGGGGACCGCCTACCGCTCGCCCGAGCCCGGGTCCCCGCCCTTTATCGAGATCGGCGCGCGCGTCTCCCAGGGCGACACGCTGCTCATCATCGAAGCCATGAAGACCATGAACCAGATCCCCGCCCCGCACTCGGGCAAGGTCACGATGATCCTCATCGAGAACGGCCAGCCGGTGGAGTTCGGCGAACCGCTCGTCATCATCGAATAAAGGAGTGGGGCAACAGGCAAGAGGCAAAAGGCAATAGGGATCGGCGCGCGGTCCATGACTATTGCCTAATGCCTATTGCCTAGTGCCCATCAACGAATGTTCGACAAGGTCCTGATTGCGAACCGGGGGGAGATTGCACTGCGCATCCAGCGCGCGTGCAAGGAGCTGGGTATCGCCACCGTCGCGGTGCATTCCACGGCAGATGCCGACGCCATGCACGTGCGGCTCGCCGACGAGAGCGTCTGCATCGGGCCGCCGGCTGCTTCCGAAAGCTATCTCAACATCCCCCGTCTGCTGGCGGCCTGCGAGATCACCGGCGCCGACGCCGTGCATCCCGGCTACGGCTTCCTGTCGGAGAACGCCCGCTTCGCCGAGATCTTGGAGGAGCACCAGATCACCTTCATCGGCCCGACGTCGGAGCACATCCGCATCATGGGCGACAAGATCCAGGCCAAGGAGACGGCCAAGCGCCTCGGCATTCCCGTGGTGCCCGGGTCCGACGGCGCGGTGACCAGCGAGCCGGAAGCCATGAAGGTCGCCAAGGCCATGGGTTTTCCCGTGCTCATCAAGGCAACCGCCGGCGGCGGCGGCCGCGGCATGAAGGTTGCGCACACGCCGGCCGACTTAGGCCTCGCCCTGTCGACGGCGCGCTCCGAGGCCAAGGCGGCTTTCGGCAACGACGCCGTCTACATCGAGAAGTACCTGACGACGCCGCGCCACATCGAGGTGCAGGTGTTCGGTGACGGCCAGGGCAACGCGATCCACCTGGGCGAGCGCGACTGCTCGCTGCAGCGCCGCCATCAGAAGCTGTGGGAGGAGGCGCCGTCGCCGGCATTGAACACGGAGGCGCGCCGCAAGATCGGCGAGACGGTCGCCAAGGCCATGCGCGAGATCAAATACCGGGGCGCCGGCACCGTGGAGTTCCTTTTCGAGGACGGCGAGTTCTATTTCATCGAGATGAACACCCGCCTGCAGGTGGAGCACCCCGTCAC
>CAYUBZ010000031.1:0-14875 GCA_964443205.1 uncultured Hyphomicrobium sp.
CCGCCATGTCGAGATCGGCATCGCGATCGACGTAGGTGTGGCAGATGCCCTCAAGGTGCGCGAACACCGGCACGCGCGCGTCTTTCTGCACGCGCTCCACGAGGCTCTTGCCCCCGCGCGGCACGATGACATCGATGGCGCCGTCGAGACCGGCCAGCATGTGGCCGACGGCCTCGCGGTCGGTGGTCGGCACGAGCTGGATCGCGGCCTCGGGCAGCCCGGCGGCCGTCAGCCCTTCGACCAGGCACGCGTGGATCGCTAAGGCGGAATGGTGGCTCTCCGAGCCGCCGCGCAGAATGGCGGCGTTGCCGGCTTTCAGCGCCAGCGCGCCGGCGTCCGCCGTCACGTTGGGCCGGCTCTCGTAGATGATGGCGATGACGCCGATCGGAACGCGCACGCGCTGAAACGCCAGCCCGTTGGGGCGCGTCCATTCGGCAAGCACGGTGCCGACGGGATCGGGCAGCGCCGCGATCTCCTCCAAGCTCTCGGCGATGGCCGCAACGCGGCCTTCATCCAGCAGGAGCCGGTCGACGAAGGCGGCCGGACGTTTCGCCTCTTTCGCTGCGGCGATATCCTTGGCGTTGGCGGCGAGGATGGCCGGCGCCGCGGCGCGCAGCGCGTCGGCTGCCGCATGCAGCGCCGCGTTCTTCGATTGCGTCGCGGTGAGCGCCAGCTCGTGCGCGGCCGCGCGCGCGCGCTTCCCGATCGCGTGCATGATCTCGTCGGTCGATTTGCCGATGCGCTCGGGCTTGTTCATCGTCGGCTACGTCCTGTTGAGCGCCCTAGTGAGCGCCATGTCGTCGCGGTGGATGAGCTCGTCGCAGCGCGAGATGCCGAGAATCGCGGCGATCTCGCTGCTCTTCTTGCCGATGATACGCTCCGCGTCCACCTTCGCATAGGCAATGAGCCCGCGCCCCAGCTCGCGCCCGTCGGCTGAGCGAATGACCACGGCGTCGCCGCGGTCGAAGGTGCCCTCTAGGCGTGCAACGCCCGCCGGCAACAGGCTCTTTCCGGCGGCCAGCGCCTTCTCGGCGCCGGCATCGACATAGACGTGGCCCTTGGGCTCGAGCTGGCCGGCGATCCAGCGCTTCTTGGCCGTCAGCGGGTCGGACGGCGCCAAGAACCACGTGCAGGGGCACCCGGCCCCAATTGCTCTGAGCGGGTTTTGCACCTTGCCGCTGGCGATCACCATGTGCGTGCCGGCCTGCAGCGCGATTCGGCCCGCCTCGAGCTTGGTCTTCATGCCGCCCTTCGACAGCTCGGTGCCGGCGTCGCCGGCCATCGCCTCGATTTGCGGCGTGATGGCGGTGACGACGTCGAGGCGCTCTCCCATGCTCTTGGCGCCGGGCGGCGCGGTGTAGAGCCCATCGACGTCGGAGAGCAGCACGAGGCAGTCGGCGGACACCATGGAAGCGACGCGCGCCGATAGCCGATCGTTGTCGCCGTAGCGAATCTCGGTGGTCGCCACCGTATCGTTCTCGTTGACGACGGGGATCGCCTTGAGGCTGAGCAGCGTCTCGATGGTGTGGCGCGCGTTGAGATAGCGCCGCCGCTCCTCGGTGTCGCCCAGAGTGAGCAGCACCTGCGCGGCGACCAGCCCGCGTGCGCGGGCGAGCTCCTGATAGGCGTGCGCCAGGCTGATCTGGCCGACGGCGGCGGCGGCCTGGCTCTGCTCGAGCTCGAGCGGGCCCTTGGGCAGCTTCAGCGCGTGGCGCCCGAGCGCGATGGCGCCCGACGACACCAGCACGACCTGCTTGCCGCTTGCGACGAGGGCGGCGACGTCGTCGACGACCGAGGCGAGCCACTCCGGCTTCAGCGCGCCCGTCGCCCGGTCGGTCAGCAGCGCTGAGCCGATCTTGACGACGATGCGCTTGGCTCTCGCCCATTCGGGGCGGGCAGGCGCCATGGTGGTTTTCTCGACTGTTGTCACGGTCGTGCTCTTCGCTTGCGCTTGCCAAGCGCGGCGGTCTCTTCGGCTATCCGGCCCTGCCTGATAGCTCAGCTCGCCAGAAAGCGGTAGCCTCGCGGCAAAACAAGGGCCCAACCGGCCCCTGCAGCGCGGCGCACAGACTCAACTGGGCGTCGTCCCGCTGCGCCGCACTTCGAGGCCCAAAAGCGTCAGGCTGATGCCTTGCAGCAAGAGAACAGCGCCGACGATCGTGCCGAGCGTCCAGCCGGCCGACGTCGGCAGGTCGAACAGCACCAGCAGGCCTGCGACGATCGACACGACCGCCGACAGGATCAGCCACTTGCGGCCCGTCCACTCGGGAAAGCCGCCGCTTACCAGGAGCGAGGTGATGCCCTGCGCGACCAGCGTCGCTGCGACGATCATGGTCACCGAAACGAGCCCGATTGTCGGGTAGACGAACATCAGCACGCCGCCCATGATGAAAATAATCCCGCCCACCATCTGCCAGACGCGGCCGCCCCACTCGGTCGCCTTCAGTCCGTGGGCAAGTTGCAGAACGCCGGCGACGACGAGGGCCGCCGCGATCCAGATCTCGGTGGTCAGCGTCGCCGTGATCACGCCGAGCGGCGTCGTCAGGATCAGGCCGCCGAACAGCATCAAAACGAGGCCGAGGGCCAATAGCCAGCCCCAGCTGTGGTGCAGCCTGCCGCGCAGGTCGGTCATCGCGTCCATGGGTCTTGCCCTTTGCTCAAACCGCGCTTTGCCGTGCAACGCCGCTTAGCACAGGACCTGCCTATTTTTTCCTAACCGGCGCGGCCAGGACGTGGCGGGCGGCCTCCGCCCCGGCCAGTATGGCACCCGTATATCCGCCGCTGCCGGCGTAGGACGACGCCAGATAAAGCCCCGAAATCGGTGTCCGCGGCGAGCTGCGTGGCCCCTTCCAGATTGGCGCCGCGGGCGGTAGCGGTGCGAACCCGTATACCGCGCCGTCGGGTGCATTGAGGTAGGAGTTCATGGTGCTCGCCGTGCTGAACACCGACGTGACGACAGCTGAGGCGAATCCGGGGAACACGCGGTCGATCGCGGCGACGATCGCTGCGCGCCAGCGGTCGCGCTTCTCGTCATAGGCCGCGGTATCGAGACCCGACCAGTTCGCGAGCCGGTCGACGCCCACCACCGACACAGGATAGGGCGGACCGCCGAGCCCGCTGTCGATCGCCGAATAGTCGACGACGGCGACCGGCGGAACGGCTTCGCCCGGCATCTCCGCCAGGATGGCCGCGCAGCGGCGGTAGTCGGCGAGCGCCGTCATCCACTCGGGCAGCAGGAACGTCGAATAGGACGTGAACCCGAGCTCGGCGGGACGGACCGACAGCCCGAACGTCGCCGAGAACAGCGAGATGGAAAGTGGGCGGGGCGCATAGGGGGCAAAGAAGCGCGCGCGTGCGGGTCCGCGCAGCATGTCCGCCATGAGGGCCGGTGCGGCGTTGCTGACGACGATCGGCGCGCGTACCTCGACCCGGTCGCCGCCCTCCTTCGGCTCGTGGACGACGCCGGAAGGGCGCCCCTCGCCATCGAGCAGGATCTCGCTCACCGAGCGCCGCAGCAGCAGGTCGCCGCCGGCGGACTTCAAGGCTTTGGCAAGGGCGTTGCTCAAGCGCTGGGATCCGCCCTGAATGTAGCGGCCCCCGGAGGCGAGGTATCCGCCCTGCGCGACGGCGAACAGGACCCACCACAGCGTGCCGGGGTCGTCATGCCAGTAGAGAATGTTGGCGCCGAGCGCGCACTTCACCGCCTCGTCGTCGCCGAAGGCCCGCTGCAACCGCTCGCCGAGCGACAGGCGCCAGCCGCGAACGACGGGGCCGAGCTTGAGGAGCGCGGAGAGGCCCTCCAAGGGGCTGTCGAAGGCGCGGCGCCCTTTGCTCAAGACACCGAGACCGGTCGCGATCTGCTCCATCTCCGTCAGCACCGGGCCGATGCCGGTGCGCGCCGCAGGGAATCGGTCAATCAGTGCCGCGCGCGCTTGCGCAAAGCCGTCGGGCAGCACGAAGGGCACGCCGACCGGGCCGCCGCGCACCTCGTACACGGTCTGCGTCGGTACCCAGGCCACCTTGTCGAGCACGTCGAGTGAGGCCAGCACGCGGTGCTTGGGATCGATCGCGTCGTGCGGATCGCTGGTCTCGTGCAGCGAGGCTTCCACGACGAGGTCGCCGGCCTTGTACGTCGAGGCAGCACCCCCGACGCCGTAGTTGCGCTCGATCAGCAGTGTTTTGCGCCCGGCCTGGGCGAGCAGCGCCGCTGCCGTCAGGCCGCCGAGGCCCGCGCCGATGACGATGACGTCGTAGCGATCCGTCATGCCTGCCCCTTCATCGCGCCCAGCCGCAGTCGCCCTCAGACTTGGTCACGCCTGATAGCTTACTGAGAGGAAAAACGGTAGCCCGACGTGGGGACGCAAAGCGGTGCTCGCGGTCAGCCGGCTGCCGCTATCGGCCGGTGGGCGGCGAGGAACAGGGTCATCTGCTCCGCCGTCAACGGGCGCGAGAACAAAAACCCCTGCAGCTGATGGCACCCCGACGCCTTCAGCCAGCGATGCTGCTCCGGCGTCTCGATGCCCTCCGCGGTGATCGTCATCTTGAGGTCGAGGCCCAGCTGAATGATCGACGCGAGAATGACGGAGCTGTCCACAGATTGGCCGATCTCCTCGATAAAGCTGCGGTCGATCTTCAGTTTGTCGAAGCCGAATTTGCGCAAGTAGAGCAGGCTCGAATAGCCCGAGCCGAAGTCGTCGAGGGCAACCTTGACGCCCAAGCTCTGCAGCGCCTTGATCTGCTCGTTGGCGCGCTTCTCGTCGACCAGCAGCACGCTTTCCGTGATCTCGATCTCGAGCCGCTCCGGCGGGAACCTGAAGGCCCGCAAGACGTCGCGGACGACGGTCACGACGTCGCAGTGGTGAATCTGAGCGGCCGATACGTTGACCGATACGTCGACGCCCGGCCAGGCCAGCCCGTCGGCGACGGCGCGGCGCAGCACGCGCTCTCCGATCCTCGGGATAAGGCCGGTCTCCTCCGCCAGGGGAACGAAGACCTCGGGCGAGATGGTTCCCAGCAGCGGATCGGTCCAGCGTGCGAGCGCTTCGACAGCCACGACGCGGGCCCCCGTGGGGTCCATGATCGGCTGATAGGCGACGACGATCGCGTCGTCGGCGACGGCCGTGCGCAAGGCGCTCTCGAGCGCCCGCCGGCGGGAAAGCTCCAGGTCCATTTCGGGAGCGAACGCAACCGCAGCGCCGCCGCCGCTCTCCTTGGCTTTGGCGAGCGCAAGCTCGACGCGGCGCACGAGGTCGTCGTTGCGGTCGCCGTCACGCGGGCCCAGGGCGTAACCCACCGATGCGGTGACGAACACGCGGGTTCCGCCGTCGACGTCGATGGGCTCCGCCAGTGCCGTCACGATGCGGGCGGCAAGCTTAGCGGTCTCCTCGGAGCTCGCGCCGGGGTCGAGCACCATGAAATCGTCGCCGCCGCGGCGCGCGAGCACGGCGTCCGATCCAAGCAGCCCCTGCAGGCGCTTGCCGACCGCGAGCAGCACGGCATCGCCCACGGCGTTGCCGAAATCATCGTTGATCTCTTTGAACCGATCGATATCGACGCAGAGGACTCCCAGCGTCGAGGCTCTCCATCTCGTTTGATCGATCAGTTTTGGAAGCGTTGCGAGCAAGGCGACCCGGTTGGGCAGACCCGTCAGGGCGTCCGTTTGCGCCGCTAGCCTGGCGTCCTCCTCGCTTTGCAGAAGCTGCCGGGCCTGCTTTCGGCCCCATCGCATGAGAACGGCCGCCAGGGCGGCGAGCAGCAGCAGCGCGAACGCCAGGCCGAGCGCCACCTGGCGTACGAATTGCCAACCCGGCTGATCCTTGCGCCAGGCCAGCGTTCCCACGTCGGCTCCGTTGCGCGCCTTCACCAGCGCCGTCGAAGTACCCATCGGCGGATGACCGGTGATCCATTGGAGATCGCCGAAATCGAAGCTCCTACCGATCCGCTCGATGAAGGTCCGATCGAGATCCTTGACGGCGACCAGCAGGAACGGCGGCGAATCGAGGGGTGTCGGCGTGGGCCGGTCCGGGACAATCGTCGACACGACCACCGTTGCCGGCGTCCCCAGAACGTTGCGCACGTCGGCAACAGCCCGGTGCACCACTTCCTCGCCGTTGCCCAGACCTATGCGGGTGGTGGTGACGTCGTCCCTCGCCGCCGTTGCATCCGGATGACGGATGGCTGCGACGAGGTCGTTCAGCTCCGAGGCGACCCGCGCGAACGCGCCGGGCTTTTCGTCACGACCATCGGCGAAAGCATAGACGGGTTGGTCGTCACCGGAGAGAACGTAGATGCGGTCATAGCTGAGAAGCTCGCTGAGGTAGGCGCCATAGAGCGCGTGCATCCAGGTTTGATCGTGGTCGCGCGTTCTCTGAAAGGCCTCGTTCCAGACTGTTTGCGGTCTGAGCTCGCGCGCGAGCGAAAAAGAGTATTGCTCCAGGGCATTCTCGATCGTGGCGCGCTGCCGGCTGAGCGCGATGCTGTCGGTTTCGCGCGCGCCGATGATCAGCGATCCGAGCACGACGGCGAACGCCGCGACCGCGAGAAACGCGATCGGCGCGGTTGCGAACGCAGTCCTGTGCTGTGGAATCGCCACGGTCATCGCGCCGGATTCGTAATAACTTCAAATGCCTATACCCTCGTTTCCCTTTCTGAAGGCAGCGGCTGAACAACCGGTAACGGCACGGCACGCGCGTGTCGGTGCGGTGAGCATTTCATTAACGAAAGGCGAAAGTTGCCCCCGAACGGCACAACATGGCCACTAAGGCGAGGCCCAGCGGCTCAAGGCCGCCAGGGCTGCCGGGGCCGCGCCGCCTCGGGATCGGCTTGCTTCTGCGCCCGGCCGATCTCGCGGGTGAGCGCAAAAAGCGCCTCCTTGACGCCCTGACCCGACACCGCCGAGAGAATGAGCGGCGCTTTCCTCGCCGCCTTCTTGAGGGCCTCGGCGCGTTTGCCAAGCGTCTCGGCGTCCACCGCATCGCACTTCGACAGCGCGACGATCTCCTTCTTGCGCTCCAGCCCGGCGCCGTAGGCCTTGAGCTCGTGGCGCACGGTGCGATAGGCGCCCGCCACGTCCTCCTCCGTCGCGTCGACCAGGTGCAGCAGAACTTTCGTGCGCTCGACGTGGCCGAGAAAGCGTGTGCCGACGCCGGCTCCTTCGCTGGCGCCCTCGATGAGGCCGGGAATGTCGGCCAGCACGAAATCGACCTCGCCTGCCCGCACCACGCCGAGGTTGGGATGCAGCGTGGTGAAGGGGTAGGCGGCGATCTTCGGTTTCGCCGCGCTCACGGCGGCGAGAAACGTCGACTTGCCCGCGTTCGGCAGCCCCACGAGGCCCGCATCCGCGATGAGCTTGAGCCGGAGCCAGATGGTCAGCTCCTCGCCCGGCTGCCCGGGGTTGGCGTGGCGCGGCGCCTGGTTCGTCGACGATTTGAAGTGCGCATTTCCGAAGCCGCCGTTGCCGCCTCTGGCGAGCAGCGCGCGGTCGCCGGGCTTTTCCAGATCGGCCAGCAGCGTCTCCTGGTCCTCGGCGAAGATCTGCGTTCCGGGCGGCACCTTGATGATGCGGTCAGCGCCTTTCGCGCCCGCCCGGTTCTGGCCCATGCCGTTGCCGCCCTTCTTTGCCTTGAAGTGCTGCTGGTAGCGGTAATCGATCAGCGTGTTGAGGTTGTCGACGCATTCGGCCCATACGTCGCCGCCCTTGCCGCCGTCGCCGCCGTCGGGGCCGCCGAATTCGATGAACTTCTCGCGCCGGAAGCCGACGCATCCCTCCCCGCCGGCGCCGGAGGCGATGTAGATCTTGGCCTGATCGAGGAACTTCACGGTGCGCGCCTCCACCACGCCGTCAGCAACGGACGCCGGCGGATGTACCGGACCGTCTCGACCTCGCGGTGGCGCGCCTCGCACCACTGCGAGCTCTTGCCGATGCGGCGGAACCCCAGCTTGGCGATCACGCGCGCAGAGGCCGGGTTGTCGACGAAGTGGCCGCACGTGAGGCGGTGAAAGCCGCCGGCGCCGAAACAATAGGCGACCAACGTGCGCGCCGCCTCCGTGGCGAACCCGTGCCCCCACCACGGCTTGCCGATCCAGTACCCGATCTCGGCCTGGCCCTCTTCGCTCTCGATGTAGCCGACGGCGCCGATGAGATCGCCGTCGTGCTCCACCCCGCGTACGAACTCGCCGTCGCCGATCGAGGCGATCCACAAATCGGCGTCGACGAGCGAGTAGGGATGGGGAATGCGCGACGTCATGCGGGCGATTTCCCATTCGCCGGCGAGCGCGGCGATGCGGCTCGCATCAGCGGCGCGCAAGGGCCGGTAGCTCAAACGTTGCGAGCGCATGTCGCAATCGCGCTCCCTCTAGCGTCGGCGGGTGGAGCCGGCGCGCAATGAGACGAAAAAGGGGGACGTTGCGGCATCCCCCTTACAAACCTCGGCGGTCCGGCAGCGGGACACGCTACTTAGCGGCTCCGGCGTCCTCGCTCCGCACCGAAACGTACACCCGGCCGTTGCGCTTGGTCTTGAACTCGACCGCGCCCTCGACCACGGCAAAGATCGTGTGGTCCGTGCCCATGCCGACGCCCGCGCCCGGATGCCACTGGGTTCCGCGCTGACGCACGAGGATGTTGCCGGGGATGACCCGCTCGCCGCCGAAGCGCTTCACGCCGAGACGCTTGGAATGGGAATCGCGGCCGTTCTTCGACGAGCCGCCTGCTTTCTTCTGTGCCATGGATCAGGTCCTCATTCGTGCCGGCAGCTACTTCAAGCGCCGATAATGCTCTTGATGCGGACCGTGGTGAGGTCCTGGCGGTGGCCGTGCTTGCGGCGTGAATTCTTGCGGCGGCGCTTCTTGAATGAGATCACCTTGGGGCCGCGCGTCTGTTCGACGAGTTCGGCCACGACCTTGGCGCCCTTTACGAGTGGCGCGCCGAATTTGGGGGCGTCCGAGCCGCCGATCATCAGCACCTCGGCGAACTCCACTTTCGAGCCGGCGTCGCCCTCGACTTTTTCGATGGTCAGAACGTCGTCAGCGGCGACTCGATACTGCTTGCCGCCCGTCTTGATGACAGCGTACATGGCTTTTCCTTCGCGTTATCCGCGCCCTGTGGCGCCGCAAGTTTGCGGTCTTTGAGCTCGCCTCTCTGGTGGGCGATGCAAGCCTCGGGCAGCGCATCTTGCGCGCTCGGCTGGGCAGCCGAACGCGAACGGGCCGTTTTATCGGCGAGGCGCGGCAAATTGTCAATCGACGCCATGCCCTGCGTGCATTTGACCATGATCAAAGGACAATTTGACATGTCCGGCGAGGATGGAGGCTGCCTGGCCGATTGTGGTGGCGCCGTCTGGTCGCCGAACCTGATTGTCCGCCGGAGCCGGCCGGGCGCTGTGCCGCTTGAGCACTGGGCCGCCGCGTATCCTCGGCGGCCCATTTTCGTTCCAGCCCCAGAATCTTGGCCGCATCCGGGCAGCGCCCGGCTGTAATCGCCCCCGCCCATGCACACATCAAGTCTTCTGGGTAAGGGATGGCCATGGCAAAGACGCATCGGACGCCGGACCTCGAACCGATCCCCGTGCACGCGGTCGGACCGGGGTTTCCCTTGGAGACGCTTCAGCGGGAGGAGGCGCGGGCGCATGCGCTCATCGATGCCGCCACCGGCTACGTGCCGCGCGCCGCGCTGAAGACGCTCGACGCCGTCTCGCGCCGGTGGCTCGCAAAGCAGGATAGCGTGCACCTCGACGAGATCGACGCGATTGCGCGCCGCCTCGACCGGCCCGGCGCCTACTTCCTATCCGTCAACTACGAGTGGGGCTGCACCTGCCGGGTGGCACCCGCGCCCGACCACAAAAGCGCGCGCCTCCTGCGCGTCCTCGATTGGCATACGCCGGGTCTGGGGCGCCATGTGATTGCCGCACGCGTGGCCGGGGCCGCCGGGCCGTTCGTGACGCTGACGTGGCCGGGCTACACGGGCGTTCTGCAGGCGATGGCGCCTGGGCGCTTCGCCGCCGCCCTCAATCAGGCGCCGATGCGCAAGGTGCTGGGCGGCTTCTATCTCGACTGGGCGGTGAACCGGGCGCGCGTGTGGCGCATGCCGCATCTGACGCCGGCCCACTTGTTGCGCGAGGTGTTCGAGACGGCGCCGACCTTTGCTGCGGCCAAGCGGATGCTGGCCGAGCGGCCCATCTCGACGCCGGGTATCTTCTCGCTTGCCGGCGTGACGCCCGACGAGACCGCCATCATCGAGCGCACGGAGAGGGAAGCGCGCGTGCACGACGGCAGCAACGTGACCGCCAACCATTATCAGGCGGTTGGATGGTCGGGGCATTCCCGCGGTGTCGACAGCGCCGGCCGCGCCCGCCTGATGCATGCCGCCGCAACCGATCTCGATGCGAGCTTTCCTTGGCTCGTCTGGCCGATCCGCAACTCCTGCACGCGCCTCGTCATGGTCGCCGACGCGGCCCAGGGCCGGCTCGTGGCGCAGGGCTTCGAGGCCATGGCGCCGGCGACCGAGCCGCTCGCGTTGACCCTGTGAGCACCCTCAGTCGGAACGTGCCTCCTCCCCCGACCAATTGACCTTCAGCGTCGCGAACATCACCACCGCCAGCATCAGGAAGCCGGCGACGGCGCCGGCCAGCAGGGCGTAGTCCTCCAGCCGAAGGATCATGTAGAGCAGCCCGTACAGCAGCGACAGCACGAGCCCCATGACGAGCCCCTTGAGGACGCTCGCCTGCACGAGCCCGACATAGGCCGATATGAGGCCGACCGTAGCGGCGGAGGCAATGAGATAGGCCTTGAGGAAGCCGATCTGCTCGGCAAACGACAACAGCAGCACATAGAAGAACGCCATGGCGAGGCCGACGAGGAGATACTGCACGGCGTGCACGCGGCGCGACGACCTCAGCTCCAAGACGAACACCGCCATGAACGCGACCGCCAGGAACATGGTCGCGTACTTCGCCGCGCGCGACACGACCTGATAGAAGTCGACGGGGACGATGAAGCGCACGCCGAACTTGTAGGGGCTTAAGCGCAGCAGGCTTTGATCGGAATAGGTCCACGCTTGCGGGATGGAGCGCGCCAGGTGCGGCACCTGCCAACGCGCGGAGAAGTCGGCCGGGTTGAGGACGCGGTCGGTGGGAAGGAAGGCGCCCGTGAAGCTCGGGTCTGACCAGTCGGCCGAGAGGTCGACGACGGTCTCGCGCGCCACCGGAGCGAAGGTCAGCTCCGATGAGCCGTTGAGCGTCAGAGAGAACTGGAAGCTGAAGCCCTCCAGCTGATCCTGCGCGGAGGACCCCGGTGCGGCGTCCGGCCCCGTCCCCGCAAAAAGGCGCGCTGCCGGCCCCAGCCGGGCGTGGATGCCGCTGATGCTGTTGGAGGGCACACCGAGGCTCGGCTCAAACGGCAGCTTGGTGGCGCCGTCGACCTGCAGCGATGCCGTCGTCTTCAAGCCAGAGACGTCGCTGATGGCGAGCGCCAGAACGGCATCCTGCCAGCGCACGCTCTGCACCTCGGCGGCGACCTCGGCCATATCGGGTTTATCGAAGCGGCCGGAGAAATCGAGATCGCCGGTGTAGACCGCGACGTCGTAGATGGACCGGTGCAGGACCTTGGTGGTGGCCTTGCCGTCGATGCTCAGCGTCTGCGGTAGGAACACCGCGCGCTTCTCCACGGTCTCCTCCACGCGTTTGTCGCCCGTTCCCGTCACGCGCATCACCGTATAGGGGACGATGAGCACCGGCCCGTTGATGAACTGGTCCGCGCCCCACTCGCGCGCCACCTCCTGGCGCACGCCTTCGGCGCGTTGCTCGCGCTCGCTGATCAGCGCCCACACGATGAGAAGCGGAATGAGGAGCAGCAGAACAAGTCCGCAGATGAGGAAGAACTTGAAGCCGGGACTGCCGAACATGCGCCTGATGGCAGCGGCAATGCTATCCACGAAATAATCTCCTCACGCTCGATTCCGCGCGATCGAACACGAGGGCGGTGGCGCGAACAAGACGGCAATGGGGCGGGAATTCCCGCAAATTCCGGCAAACTTCTGCTTTCGGCTCTCAGCCTTGCGCGGCTTGCAGTGCTTGCGCCTCATCCGCCCACACCTTGAAGGTCTTGAGCGTATGGGGCCCGAACGAGTTGATGAGCGGAACGTCGGTGGCGTCGCGTCCGCGCGCCACGACAATGCGTCCGATGCGCGGCTCGTTGTGGCGCGCATCGAACGTGTACCAGCGATCGTCGAGGAACACCTCCGTCCAGGCGCTGAAGTCCATCGGCGCGGGATCGGGCGGCACGCCGATGTCGCCGAGATAGCCGTTGACGTAGCGCGCCGGGATGTTGAGGCAGCGGCAGAGGGCGATCATGAGGTGGGCGAAGTCGCGGCACACGCCGATGCGCTCTTCGAAGGCCTCCAGCGCGCTGCGCGTCGCGCGGGCGTGCTCGTAGCCGAAGGTCAGGCGCTGGTGCACGAAATCGCAGATCGCCTGCACCCGCGTCCAGCCGGGCGATACGTCGCCGAAGTAGTCCCAGGCGATCTGACTCAGCCGGTCGGTCTCGCAATAGCGGCTGCCGAGTAGAAAGACGAGCGTGTCATGCGGAAGACTTTCGACGGGAATCTCTCGCGCGTCCGGCGCGATCACGTCGTGCGCTCCGCTGTCGAGGATAGTGCCGTCGAGGTGCAACGTGATGTCGCCGCAGGGCGCCATGAGCCGCTGGCAGCGGTTGCCGTACCCGTCGAGGTACGTCATCGCGGGCAGTGGAGGCGTGCTGCGGAACGGCGTTTCCGCAACGATGTCATTGCGTCGTTCCGGGTGAACGTCGAGAAGGCAGATCAGCGGCGTCGCTTTGCCAACCGTGATGGCAATCTCGTATCCGTAATTTATGAGCATGGGCCGGCGTCCTCGTGGCAAACGACGAATAAGAACACGCACCCGCGCGCAAAGTTCCACGCGAAGCTTCGATCCCGGCTCCCCCGAAGGCCTCCTCTTTTTTTTGGATTCTAGCACCGCCACGCGACCGGCGATACATCCGCGAACGGCCAAAGCCCGGGCGCGGAATGCCCAAAAACCCGGCAGAATGGTTTGCGTGCCGCGCGTAGGCGCCCACCGATTTGACAGATTATCCGTTCTGTCTGATATTTCTGTCATGACAGAAATAAGCAAACGGCGCCTGCCAGCCGCGATCGAGCGCTTCGTGCTGCACTGGGGCGAGATGGGAACGGTGTGGGGGGTCAACCGCTCCGTGGCGCAGATCCACGCCCTGCTCTACGTCTCCGACGCGCCGATGACCGCAGACGACATCGCCGAGCGGCTCGACATGGCGCGCTCCAACGTCTCGACCAGCCTGCGCGAGCTGCTCGGCTGGAGCCTCATCCGCCGCGTGTCCGCGATGGGCGACCGGCGCGACTACTACGAGGCCGAGGCCGACATGTTCGAGATGGTGCGGCGCATCGCCGAGGGGCGCAAGGCGCGCGAGATCGATCCCGCGCTCGCCGTGTTGCGCACGTGCGTCGCCGAGGCGAAGGGCGATGCGCGCGTCTCGCCGCGCGTGCGCAAGCGGCTCGGGGCCATGCTCAGCTTCACGGAGACCGTCGACAGGAGCTTCGGCGAGATCATGCAGTTGCCGGCCCCCACGCTGATGACGCTCCTCAAGATGGGGGGCGCGGTGGCAAGGGTCGCAACACGTGGCAAAAAGCCGGCGCGGGCAGGCTCTGCCTGAGACGGCCAGTGGAGGGAATGGCGTGCCATGGCCGCCTTTGGACGGCGCGACACTTGGGCGGAGAGCCCCACGCCTGGCGCGCCACAGACCGAGTCGGAGCCGGCGCCAACCCCGTTGGTGGACGTGCGCTTTCGCACCCTCGTCGGCGAGGCGTCTTGGGCGAAGCTGCCCGAGCCGGTGCGCCGCCGGTTCTCCAAGTGTCTGGCGCCCGGCGAGATGCTCGTCTTCCACGGGACGGTGGTTGCAACCGAGCTGTCGGTCGCGGGACGTATCTTGGCATGTCTCGCCCGGGCCATCGGAGCGCCGCTGCCCCTGACGCATGGGGCGACCGGACCGGCGCTCGTCGCCGTCGTGGAGGACGACCGCCTCGGCGGCCAAAGCTGGACCCGGGTCTATGCGCGCCCGGGCCGCTTTCCCCAGAGCGTCCACTCGGCCAAGCGGTTTCGCGGGCCTACGGGGCTGGAGGAGTATGTCGGCTGCGGCATCGGCATGGCGCTGCAGGTTACCGTCGAGGAGAACGCCCTCGTCTTTCGCTCGGCTCACTATTTCATTGAGGTCGGTCCCTGGCGATGGCGTTTGCCCAAGGTGCTGGAGCCCGGCCGCATGGAGATCACCCACCAGGAGGAAGGCGGGGGCATGTTTTCCTTCCGCTTGCGCCTGACGCACCCGGCTTTAGGTCGGATCGTGCATCAGCTTGCGTATTTTTGTGATACCTAGCTTGAACGCGGTGCCGCTTGCGGGCGGAACCCAGACCGTGCGATATCCGGTCTCTCAAGACGTTTGGCAACGGCCTGTGCGACCCATGACCCGGCGAGTCGTACGCATCATCTGGGTTCTGACCGGCGTGTGTCTCGCCCTCGGTGTGCTCGCCAGCGTGGTCATCTGGCTCGCTCCTCCGGACCGGCCGTGGCAACAGGCGCTGCAGGAGCTCTCCACCCTCGTCGACGTGCTGGCCCTGCTGTTGTGGATGGGCATTTTCGCCATCTATTGGGCCCGGCGCCAGCGCAGGTCGTAAGCTTCCCAGCACAACTCGGCGCCACGCTCGTGAGCGGACCAAGCGTCTTGCGCGTGGGGGAGACGCACGATAAGAAGCCTGCCTCTGTGGGCCCGCAGCCGGCTTTTCGGAGAGGTGGCTGAGTGGTTGAAAGCACCGCACTCGAAATGCGGCATACTCGCA